>JBIQLO010000028.1:0-28207 GCA_044464175.1 Planctomycetaceae bacterium
TCAAGTTTCCGGGCCACGCCCGCAACGCTGTCGCCGCTACCCCCTCCAGTTCCTCCTGCGTCGCGCCCCCCGCCGCCTGTACCGACATCCCCCACAACACCGTGACGATGAACTTTGCCAGCCGCCCCGCATCCACATCGCCGCCCAGATCCCCCTCGGCAATCGCCCGCTCAAAGCGCTGCCGCACCAGCATCTCCGCGCCCGCCCGCCGCTTTCCCAGTTCCCTCTGAATCGCCGCCGCTCCCGGCCCTGACGCCAGCGCCCCCTGCACCAGCAGGCAGCCGTCGGCATGTTTCGGATCCATGACCATGTTGATCGCGCCGCGAAACAGCCGCTCGGCCGCCTCCTTGGCCGTCGGCGCTTCCAGCGCCTCTGGCAGATAGGAGGCCGGCCGTTGGAGATACCGATCCAATGCCTTGCGGAACAGGGCTTCCTTGTTGCCGAATGCGGCGTACAGGCTCGGCACATTGATCCCCATCGCCTCCGTCAGCGCCGCCAACGATGTTCCTTCATACCCATTCCGCCAAAACAATGTCATCGCCGCATCCAGCGCATTCTCCACGTCAAATTGTCTCGGACGCCCCTTGGCCATCAGACGCTCCCGAAAAATCTCAAAAAAATCTTGACACACGAGGCCGCGATTTATATATTTAGCACTCGTTACATAAATATAGCACATAAATAAGGAGTTGTCATGCAGGTTCAACCTTATCTATTTTTCGATGGGCGCTGCGAAGATGCGATTGAGTTTTATCGCGGCGCATTGGGGGCTGAGGTAAAGATGCTGATGCGTTACAAGGACAGCCCGGCAGCCACAGGCCAGGGATGCCCGGACGGCACGGTCCCGCCCGGCGACAAGGTGATGCACGCCGACCTGCGCATCGGCGACGCACGGGTGCTGGTCTCCGATGGGCGCTGCGAGGGAAAACCGTCCTTTCAGGGTTTTTCGCTGGCGATTACCGTCAACAGCGAGGGCGACGCCGACCGTATCTTCGGCGCACTGGCCGAGGGAGGCAAAGTGCTGATGCCGCTGGGCAAGACGTTCTTCTCCCCCAAATTCGGCATGGTGGCCGACCGTTTCGGCGTGGGCTGGATGATTCTGGTGAGTGAGAAGTAAAATTCATCAACCTTCACGAGGCAGCCACCATGAGCACAAACATTCCGCATCCCCCGGTCGTTCCGCAAGACCAATGGCTTGCGCAGCGAAAGGCATTGCTGGGGCGGGAGAAGGAGCTGACGCAGCAGTACGACCGCCTCAACGCGCAGCGGCGGCGACTGCCCATGGTCAGAATTGATAAGGAATACACGTTCGACGGGCCTGGCGGCAAAAAAACGCTTCTCGACCTGTTCGACGGCCAACGCCAGTTAATTGTCTATCATTTCATGTTCGATCCGGCCTGGGAGAAGGGTTGCACCGGCTGCACGGGATTTGTGAACGCGTTGGGCGATTTATCGGTCCTGCGGCAGCGGAACACGAGTTTCGTCCTCGTCTCCCGGGCGCCGCTCCCCAAGCTCGAGGCCTACAAGACGCTGAAGGGATGGAAATTTCCCTGGTACTCCTCGTTCGGCAGTGATTTCAACTACGATTTTCATGTGACGCTGGATCCGGCCGTGGCGCCGGTTGAATACAACTACCGGACGCAGGCCGAGATCGAGGCCAAGAATGGCAAGCCGTGCAAAACCACGTCGCGCGAGCAGCCGGGCTTAAGCGTCTTTTTCCGCCTTGACGATGCGGCGTATCACACCTACTCCGCCTATGCCCGCGGCGTGGAGGGGTTGTCCGATGGCTATCGTCTTCTGGATGTCACCCCCTACGGCCGCCAGGAGGATTTTGAAGATTCGCCTGAGGGCTGGCCGCAGAAGTCGAATTTGCAATACATGGAAGTCAAATAGAATGAGCAAAAGGTCCGCGAGGCGGACGGTATAGAGAAAGCACAATGCCCAAACTCCGCGTTCAAAGCTTCGGCGTCTCGCTCGATGGCTTCAGCGCCGGCCCTAATCAGGATGTGAATAATCCCCTGGGCGTCGGCGGGCCCGCTTTGATGGAATGGTTTTTCCATGCGCGCTTCTGGCGCGAAATGCACGGCCAATCCGGTGGCGAAACCGGGACCGACAACCGCATTGCCGAAGAGGGTTTCGACAACATCGGCGCCTGGATTCTCGGCCGAAACATGTTCGGCCCCATTCGCGGCCCATGGCCCGATGAAAGCTGGCGGGGCTGGTGGGGCGAAGAACTACCCTATCACGTCCCCGTCTTCGTTCTCACCCATTATGCCCGTCCCGCCTTGAAGATGGCCGGCGGCACGACGTTTCATTTTGTCACCGACGGCATACATGCCGCCCTAAAGCAGGCCAAAGCCGCCGCGGGCGACCGAGATGTCCGTCTGGGCGGCGGTGTTTCAACGATCCGCCAATTTCTGCAGGCGCGCCTGGTGGATGAGTTGCATCTGGCGGTGCGTCCGGTTCTTCTGGGCGCCGGAGAACATCTCATGCACGGCCTCAACCTGCCTGCTCTGGGTTATCACTGTGAAAAATCAGTCGCCGGTGAGCGCGCCACCCATGTGTTTTTGAGCAAAGATCAAAAGTGAAGAGGTGTATTCCATGGCGACGCTTCAAAAACTAACGCCGTTTCTGTGGTTCGACCATCAAGCCGAACAGGCGGCGGCGTTCTATACGTCGATCTTTCCCAACTCGCGCATTACGAAGATCAATCATTATGGTGAGGAGGGAAAGGAACATCACGGCCGGCCGCCCGGCTCCGTCATGGTGGTCTCCTTCGAACTGGATGGCCAGACATTTCATGCCATGAACGGCGGGCCGAACGTCGCCTTCAACTGGTCGGTGTCGTTCATGGTCAATTGTGACACGCAGGAAGAGGTGGATTTTTACTGGGAGAAGCTCGGGCAGGGGGGCGCGCCTCAGCAGTGCGGCTGGCTGCAGGATCAGTTCGGACTCTCCTGGCAGATCACGCCACGTGTCCTGATGGAGATGGTCGGCCATCCGAACGACCCCCGGTCCGAACGCGCCTTCGGCGCAATGTTGCAGATGAAAAAGATCGACATCGACCAACTGCAACGCGCTTACGATGGCCGATAATTAAATGCATACTTTGTGCCTTTGTGACTGCGTGGTGAATTGTCTGGTCAGGTCCGCTTCAGCGGGCCCGGTTATTAGGAGTCTCCCATGAGCAGCGTCCGTCTCCTCGTCGGCACCCGCAAAGGGGCTTTTATTCTCACCTCCGACGCCGGCCGCGAAAAATGGTCCGTCGCCGGGCCTCACTTTGGCGGGTGGGAAATTTATCACATGAAAGGCTCCCCGGCCGACCCCAACCGCATCTATGTCTCCCAATCCAGCGGCTGGTTCGGCCAGATCATCCAGCGATCGGATGACGGCGGCAAAACCTGGGACCAGCCCGGCACCCCCAAAGGGGAGCCGACCACCACCCCCGAGGGCTTTCCCAAGGCCGAGAGCAATAAATTCGTCTACGATACATCCCCTGAAACCGGCAAACCTCTGACCACCCACCAGTGGTACGACGGCTCGCAGCACCCCTGGGAGTTCAAGCGCGTCTGGCACCTGGAGCCGTCGCTCGCCGATCCAGACACGGTTTACGCCGGCGTGGAGGATGCCGCCATGTTCCGCACCACCGACGGCGGCAAGACCTGGCACGAGTTGCCTGCCCTCCGCGCGGCTCACGGCGAAAAATGGGCGCCCGGCGCCGGTGGTCTGGGGCTGCACACCATCCTCCTCGACCCCACCAATCCCAATCGGATGTACATCGCCATCTCCGCCGCCGGCTGCTTCCGCACCGACGATGGCGGCCAATCCTGGAAGCCGATCAACCGCGGCCTGCATTCCAATTACATCCCCGACCCCAACGCCGAAGTCGGCCACTGCGTCCACCGCATTGCCTTGCATAAATCCAAACCCGACACCCTCTACATGCAGAAGCACTGGGATGTCATGCGGACGGACGATGCCGGGGAAAACTGGCGTGAGATCAGTGGCAATCTCCCTACCGACTTTGGCTTCCCCATCGACGTCCACGCCCACGAGTCGGAAACGGTCTACGTCGTCCCCATCAAGAGCGATTCGGAGCATTATCCCCCCGAAGGCAAACTCCGCGTCTACCGCTCCCGTAGCGGCGGCGGCGAATGGGAACCCCTCACCAACGGCCTGCCCCAGGAAAACTGCTACGTCAACATCCTCCGCGATGCCATGTGCGTCGATTCCCTCGACGACTGCGGCATCTACTTCGGTACTACCGGCGGCCAGGTCTACTGCTCTCCCGACGGCGGCGACCACTGGCACGCAATCGTTCGAGACCTGCCGGCTGTCCTTTCGGTGGAGGTGCAAACACTGCCATGATCCGCATCATCCTCCCCCAACATCTCCAAACTTTGGCCGGCATCCCCCGCGAGGTCGGGGTGGAAGTTGCTGCACCCGTCACCCAGGCCGGCATCCTCACGGCCTTGGAGACCCGCTACCCTACCCTCCGCGGGGCCATTCGCGACCGCATCACGCAAAAACGCCGGCCCATGATCCGGTTCTTCGCCTGCCAGGAGGACGTTTCCAACGACCCGCCCGACGCCCCTGTACCGGAGGAAGTCGCCTCGGGGACCGAACCTTTCTATATCATCGGCGCCATCGCCGGTGGCGTGGGGCCTCCGTCGAAATCATTTGTCGGCGGGCTATAATGAATCGGCCTCCGAGGAGGCGATTGGGTAAAAACGAAAGGATTTATGAGTAACCAGGCTCCCGCTCTGCAAGACCGCTCCACCGTCGATCTCTCCTTACTGGTCATCCGGGTGATCGTCGGCGTCATCTTCGCCGCCCACGGCGCTCAAAAGCTCTTTGGCGCATTCGATGGGCTGGGATTGTCCAGAATCGTCGATAACATGGGCTTCATTGGCTATTTCGTCAGCGTCGGCGAGTTCTTCGGGGGAGTGGGCCTGATTCTCGGATTCCTCAGCCGTTTTTCCGCCGCCTCCCTGATCGTCATCATGATCGGCGCGATCAAAATGGTTCACGGCAAAAACGGCTTTTTTCTCAGCAACAAAGGATTTGAATACAACCTGGCCTTGATCGGGTTGCTGATACCCGTGTTGATTGCCGGCCCCGGCCGCTTCGCCATCGGCCGATTCCTTCCGCTGCCCAAATCCAGCCGGATTCGCCGCCCCATCCTCATTCTGGAATAGTTCGCGTTTGAGCCGGGGATCGGGGTTAAATGCGCAGGGGCGGATTAGTGCCCCCCGGCCAAGTTCACCAGCACGGCGGCAACTTTGGCTGCCGCGTCGGGGTGGGCCAGGGATCGCGCTGCCTGCGCCATCTGCTGGCGGCGTTGGGCATCGTAAAGCAAAGACTCAAGGATCGGCTTGAGCTGCGCTGCATTCTTTTTGGCGTCCCGCTGGTCATTCAGCAGCACGGCGGCCCCCGCATCGGCCAAAACCTGGGCGTTGGCGCGCTGGTGCATGTCCTTGTGAAATGGGTAGGGCATCAGGACCGAGGGCACACCACAGGCGGTCAGCTCCGCGCAGGTGCTGGCGCCGGAGCGGCTGATGGCCAGATCGGTGACCGCCCAAACATCCGCCATCGCGGGGGTGAAATCCACCACGCGGACCGGAATGGAGAAGCCGCGATACCCCTCCCGGACGGCATCCGCCAGATTCTGGCCGGCCAGATGCAGAATTTGCCATCCTTGCAGTGTCGCGCCGGCCACCGCTCCCAGGACAGCCTCATTGACGGTTTTGGCCCCCTGACTGGCGCCTGTCACCATGAGGGTGCGGAGCAGGGGGTCTAACCCCAGTCGACCGGCCGCTGATTCGCGGCTCGGCAACGACTGAATGTCCGAGCGGATCGGACAGCCGGTGGTCTTGAGCTTTGACTGCTGGCTCTCGGGCACATGCTGGCGCGTGGCATCGAACTGGCAGCAGACCGCCTGAACCGATTCCATCAGGTATTGGTTGGCCTTGCCGGGGATGACATCCGGGTTGAGAATGGCGGTGGGCAACCCCTTCTGGGCCGCCATTTTGACCGCAACTCCCGCCGCATATCCCCCCAAACCCAGACAAGCCAGCGGGTGCCGTTCATGCAGTACCTGCTTGATCAGGTCTTTGGTCTCCCGCCACCCCTTCCAGAACCGCAGCAGTCCGCCGATCGAGCGGCGGGGGGGGACAATGGGCTGGGGGATGAACTCAAAGCCGGTGGGCTCCAGAATCGTCCGGTCAATGGGCCGGTCGGTGCAGAGGAACAGCGGCGTGGCCTCCGGCCAGACCTGGCGCAGCGCCTCGGCCACCGCAATGCCGGGATAAAGATGCCCGCCGGTGCCGCCGCCTGCCAGGAGGATGGTTCCATTGCCCTTCATGGGTCGTGCTTATCGTTTATTTCACCGCCGCGAACTGCTGCCACACAGCCGAGGAGATGCCCGCGGTCTGCGGTTCTGGCGCTGGGGCGGCGGCTTCATCATGTTTGAATCGAACGACGCTGTATAGCAATCCCAGGGCCGCACAGGTAATGACCATGCCGCTGCCGCCGGCGCTGATCAGGGGGAGGGAGAGCCCCTTGGTCGGCACCGAGACGGTCGCCACTGCGATGTTGATCATCGCCTGCAGTCCGATCATGGAGGCGATGCCGAATGCCAGCATCCGCCCGAAGCTGTCCCGCTTCTGCTTGATGACGCCCCAGGCGACATACAGAATCCCCAGGTACAGCGCCACCGTCAGCAGCGCGCCAAACAGCCCCAGCTCCTCGCAGATCACGGCAAAGATGAAATCAGTGGTGTCTTCCGGAAGATAACCGAGCTTCTGGATCCCGTTGCCCAGCCCTTTGCCGAAGATTCCGCCGGTTGAAAAGCTCAACAGGCTTTGAATCATATGATATCCCTCTTTCTGGGGGGCGGCATACGGATCGAGAAACGCCAGGATGCGCCGCATCCGGTAATCCTTGTGCATCACAAACCAGCAGGCCGCCCCCAGGGCAGGCAGGATGATCAGGGCGACATGCCACCATTTCACCCGCCCGCACAACAGCATGGTCACCGCGCACAGGCCGATCAACGCCGCCGTTCCGAAATCCTGCACCACCACCAGCAGGCAGATCACCCCGATCGGGACAAGCGTCAGCAGAAAATGACCGAAACGCTCCAGGGGAACGGTCTGATCGGTTAGCCACCATGCCAGAAACAGCACTACCGCCCATTTGGCCAGTTCCGAGGGCTGGACCTGGATCGGCCCAAACGGCAGCCAGCGGCGAGCGCCGTTGACCTCCAGGCCGACATGCGGCACCAGCACCAGCAGGCACATCAGGACCGTAGCGGTGAAAAACCAGAGAATGGGATTGCGCCAGCCGATCTTCCGCCGCAGGCGGTCATAGTCGATCCGCCCAATCAGAAAAAAGGTGGCGATGGCGACCCCGGCATACAGCAGATGCCGCAACCCGCGATGAGTCCATTGCCACTGCACATGTCCGCTGACCGTCATGGAGGCGGACTGGACCATCAGGGCTCCCAGAAACAGCAGCGCCAGCACGCACAGGGTCAGGATGTCCCGCTGCCGTAATCGGTAAATGGAGTCTTCCATCATCCCATGTTATCGGACGATGGCGGGCCAACACTTGAGGGTTTGCATTTCGACACCGGAATCCGGCGGCCTTGGCGCCTATTTGCCTCTAGCGCCCGCGGGGACCCCGGCGCTGAGGCAGCTCTTTGGACTTGGGCGCCTTCTTCTCCAGCAGATGCATTGCCTTGGCCTGGTCGGCAACCTTGAAAATGCCGCTGGTCCGCCCGCCGGGGGCGCCGCTGGTGCAGTAGGCGTAATTGATGTTGATGTGGTGCTGTCCCAGCAGTGTGGCGACATCGGCCAGCGCCCCGGCGCGGTTGGGCAGATCCAGCAGCAGGACCTCCGTCTCAGTGGCGGGTAGGTTAAGCTGCTCGATGACCTTGCGGGCGGAGGCCGGCTCCTCCACCACGAACCGCAAGACCCCGTGTTCCTGGGCATCGACCAGCGTCAGGGCGACGAGGTTGACCTTTTCCTTCGCCAGCGCGCCGGTCACCTGGGCCAGAACACCCGGTTTATTCACCAGAAAGACGCTGAACTGCGTGATCACGCGAACATTGGACATAGGTTTGTGCCACCCTTGATTTCGGGGAGCCATTCGCGGCTAGGTTTCATCCACGTCGCTTTTACACGGGGTCAAGACTTCTTTTTCTTCTTTGCCTTGGGATGGGCCGCCTTTTTGCCCAGGGCGATTTCCAGCACCTGATCCGTGTTTTCCACAAAATGAAAGTGAAGGCTGTTCCGCACTTCCTCCGGAATGTCGGTCATGTCCTTTTCATTGCGCTTGGGGACGATGATCTGTTTGATGCCGGCTCGCTTGGCGGCCAGGCTCTTTTCCTTCAATCCGCCAATCGGCAGCACCAGCCCGCGCAGGGTGATCTCCCCGGTCATCGCCACATCCGAGCGCACCGGCTTGTTCAGCAGCAGCGATGCCAGCGCCGTGAACATCGCCACCCCGGCGCTGGGACCATCCTTGGGGACCGCCCCTGCCGGCACGTGAATGTGGATGTCGCTTTCGGCCAATTTCTTAGGATCGATGCCCAGCTCCTCCGCGTGCGAGCGGACCAGCGTGAACGCGGCCGTTGCAGATTCCTTCATCACATCGCCGATCTGCCCGGTCAGCGTGATGTTCCCCTTGCCGGCCATCCGGCTGGCCTCAATGAAGAGAATTTCCCCGCCGAAGGGCGTGTAGGCCAGCCCCGTCGCGACGCCGGGCACACTCATGCGGCTGGCCAGCTCCGGTTCAAACCGCCGCGGCCCCAGCGTCTTGACCACGAAGGCCGGATCGACGTTCACCTTTTTGGTCTTGCCGCCCACAATGTCGGCCGCGATGGCGCGGGCGATGGAGCCGATCGAGCGCTCCAGGTTGCGCACGCCCGCCTCCCGGGTATAGCTTTCGATCAGGCGTTTGAGCGCCTGGTCGGAGAATTTCGCCTGCTTGGGAGTCAGGCCGTTGGCCTCAAGCTGCCGCGGCACGAGATATTTGCGGGCGATGGAGAGCTTGTCCGCCTGGGTATAGCCGGGGATTTCAATGACCTCCATCCGGTCGCGCAGCGCCGCCGGCACCGGATCCATTGTGTTGGCCGTGGCGATGAAGAGCACCTTGGACAGGTCGAACGGCACATCCAGGTAATGGTCCGTGAATGTATGATTTTGTGCCGGGTCAAGCACTTCCAGCAAGGCGGAGGCGGGGTCTCCCCGAAAATCGGCCCCGAGCTTGTCGATTTCGTCCAGCATCATGACCGGGTTGCGTGTGCCGGCTTTGCGCAGCTCGGCGATGATCCGTCCCGGCATCGAGCCGATGTAGGTGCGCCGATGGCCGCGGATGTCCGCCTCATCCCGCACACCCCCGAGCGCCACCCGGATGAAGTTGCGCCCCATGGCTTCGGAGATGCTCTTGCCCAGCGAGGTCTTGCCCACCCCCGGCGGGCCGACGAAGCAGAGAATCGCCCCGCCCCCATCCGGTTTGAGCTTCCGCACCGCCAGATATTCGATGATGCGTTTTTTGACCTTGTCCAGGTCGTAATGGTCCCGGTCCAGGATTTTTCGCGCCTCGCCCAGGTCGAGCTTGTCTTCGGTCTGCACCGACCAGGGCAGCTCGCTGAGGATCTGCAGCCAGGTGCGGATGACCCCGTACTCGGGGCTGGCACTGGGAATCGCCTCCAGGCGGCCCAGTTCCCGCGTCGCCTCCTTCATGACGTTTTCCGGGGGCTCGGCCGCCTCCAGCTTTTCGCGCAACTGCTCGATCTCCGAGCCGCCGGCGCCCCCCTCGCTTTCGCCCAGCTCCTTGCGGATCGCCTTCATCTGCTCCTGCAGGTAATAGCGCCGCTGGCTCTTGTCGATGTTCTCCTTCACCTGCGACTGTATCTTGTTCTGCAACTCCAGCACATCCAGTTGCGTCGCCAGGCGGGCGGCGATCAGGCGCAATCGCTTCTCGACATCCAGCTCCTCCAGCATCCGCTGCTTTTCCACCGCCTCGGCCTGGAGGTTGGCGGCCAGAAAATCGGCCAGCGCCGACGGGTTGGTGATCGAGTTGAGCACCTGTGCCGCCTCATCCGGGGTATTGGGCGAAAGTTCAATCACCCGGTTGGCCTGCTGGCGCACGCTGTTGAGCAGCGCTTCCATGCCCGGCGTGGGGTCCAGATGGTCCTCAAGGATTTCAATCTGTCCCAGGGCGAACGGATCGGTCTGGGGCAGCGCCTTCAGACGGAAGCGCGCCAGGCCATGGACGATGATCGACTGATTGCCATCGGGCAGTTTGAAGAGCTTGAGGATCATCGCCGCCACGCCCACCGCGTTCAGGTCGGCCTGGCCGGGGTCCTCCACCTCCGGGTTGCGCTGGGTCACCACGCCGATGAGCTTGTCCCCCGGCATCACTTCATCCAGGAGCGCCTTGCTTTTGGGACGTCCGACGTTCAACGGCATCACGGTGCCGGGAAAGACCACCAGATTGCGGATCGGCAGGATGGGCAGAAGGTTGGGGATGATCATCCGCTGACCGTTGGCGCCCGTGCGGATGGTCGTCGTTTCCGGGGAGCGATCGATAATCAGGTTTTCAGTCATGGTTCATTCTTTTTGGTGCATGATCCGGGGCTTGTCCCCGGGCTATTGGCCCAGCTACGGCCGGGAATCATGGCTACTTTTTCGGCACTTCAATCCAGAGCATTCCATTGCGATAGTTGGCGACGATCCGCTCCTTTTCCACATTGCGAGGCAACTCCACGATCCGGGAAAACAGGCCGTGATCAATTTCCATCAGGTGGACGCGCAGGCGATCCTTGGTGATGCTGGGCTCATCATCGGTGTGGGCCGGTACCGTCCGCGCCCCCCGCAGGATCAGACGCTGATCGCGCACCTCCAGATCGATCTTCTCCTTGTCCACCCCCGCCAGATCGACGCAGAGAAGATACGCCTGGTCCGTCTCATATAGATTGACATCGGGCGTCCAGGTCTCGCTTGGATAAAAGTTGTAATACCCCTTTTGAAACTGGTCCATGAGTTGAGCCATCTTCTGGCCCAGATTCTGGAAGGACGGTTCGGTGGCGGTTTCAATCATGCTGGGTTCTCCGCGGACAAAAATGGGCGTTCCTCACCTCCGGGTCATCATAACCTCCGGCGTGGCATCATACTACTTAAGAAATATCAGCCCGAACGCCTTCTAGTGAATTTTTTCCAGTTGCCAGTCGATGTTCGCTTCCTCGCATAAACTTCCCAGTTCCTGCCGCAGTCGCCCGATCGGGGCGGAGGGGGGAATGGAAAGAATCAGCTCCATGTCGAACAGCGGTGCGCCTGTGATGGGGGCAGGACAAAGGCGGGTTTGCAGATTTTCAATGTTCACGTTCCGCTCCCGCAGCAGTTGGGCAATCTGATGAACCAGGCCCTGCCGGTCGATTGCGCTGGCACTGAGGCGATAGGGCAGTGCTCCCTCCTCCGAAGTGCGCGGAGGCGAATCAGCCGGGTGCAATTCCGCGTGAAGCCGCGATTGCCGCTCCAGTTCCTTTAACTGCTGCCGCAGCGAGTCCACCGCCTCCTCCGGCGCGGCAATCAGCGCCATCAGCGCGAACTGCCCCCGGAGATTGACCATCCGGCTGTCTTCAATATTGCCCCCGCCGCGCAAAATGAAATGGCTGACCTCCTCCACCAGCCCCGGGCGGTCCTCGCCGATCGCCGTTAAAATGGCGTGCCTCATTCCGCGTAGCCTACCGCCGCTGGCGAGAGGGGAAAAGAGTTAATTTCAGCCGGCGCCAGGCTCAAGCCAAGACCGCCCGTCCCGGATCACTGCACAAAGAGCGAAATGCATCAGGCGATCGAGCGTCCCCCGTCCAGCGGAATGATCTGCCCGGTGATGTAGCTGCCTCCCGTTGCCAGATAGAGAATCAGATCGGCCACATCCCGAGGCGTGCCGGCCCGCGCCAAGGGAACGCGCCTCAGGTATTGCGCACGTTCCGCTTCAGGCATGTCCGCGGGCCATTCCACCACGCCCGGAGCGATCGCATTGACCCTCACCCGCGGTGCCAGTTCCCGCGCCAAACCCTTGGTCAGGCTGTTCAACGCCGCCTTGCTTGTGCAGTAACCCAGGTAGGGGGGATAGGGTCGATCCGCCATGCCGTCGCTCATGTTCACGATCATTCCGCCGGTCGCCTGCAGCAGCGGCTCAAACCGCCGCGCCAGCAGCAGCGGCGATTCCACATGTATGGCAAAGAACCACCGCATCTGCTCGACAGTGGCCTGATGCAGGCCGCTGGGCTGATAGATGGAGGCGTTGTTCACCAGGAGATCGAGCTGCGAAAAGTCATTTTGAAAGGACGCGAAAATCGCCTCTGTCGCTCCCTCCGGCTGTGTCAGGTCGCATTGAATCGCCAGCGCTCGCCGTCCCTGATCCCGCAGGTGGCGCTCCAGATCTTCCGCTTCCGTCTCACTGTGGAAATAAGTGAAAGCGATGTCGAATCCCGCCGCCGCCAAATGCTCAGCGATGCCGCGTCCCACGCGGCAGGCGGCTCCGGTAATAAGGGCGACACGTGACATGTTGCTGCCGGTCAGGGATGTTGGCCGTCGGGTTGCCCGAAAATCGAAACGAACGCCCGATCCACATCCGGCATGGAGTTTAGAACCTTCAGATCGACCAGTTGCTTTCCCAGCGTCTGCCAGCGTTCCTTGCTCATGACCCCCAGTTGATCCGCCGTCTTCCCTTCAATCAGCGGCCGCTGCGCCTTGGCGGCCTCGGCAAATGCCTCAAGGCTCATTTCATCATTCTTCTTATGCATCGCCTGGTTGGCCGGCTCTGGATCTTTCAAATAATCCCGCCACCCTTCCCGCAGCGCCTCGGCCATGGCCCGAACCGTAACACGATGCGCTTTCAAGTACGATCCAGTCGTGATAATCACCCCCGCATAGGGATTGTATCCCGATTCCGCGATAAGAAAGACCTGTGGATCGGAACCGTGCAGCTTGGCGGTGATGGGCTCAGACGTGATGAAGCATTGCTGGGCATAGTTCGGATCGGCGAAAAACGGCTGAAGCGATCCGGAATAGACCACCGCCTTCGCCTTCCAATCGTGACCCACCTGCTTTTTCAGATAATCCAGATAATGCAATCCCGGCTCCACTGCCAGCGTCACCGGCGAACGCAGTAGGTCATCCAGGCTTTTAAAGCCCTTGGAGGCGTGGGCCATGATGCCTTGGGGATTGGTCTGATACGTGGTGCAGAAGGCAACCAGATCCGCGCCCTGCTGGCGGGAAATCAGCACCTCATCGGCCGCCAGCACACCGAACTGAGCATCCCCTTTCAGCAGAATCTGCTTGGTGGGCACCCCCGGCCCACCGGCCACGATGGTCACGTCGAGCCCGTGCCGCTTGAAAGCGCCGTTCAGTTGGGCGGCATAAATACCGCCAAACTCCGGCTCCGGCTTCCAATTCAGCACGATGGCCACCGGCGTCAGGCCGCTCTGTGAGCTTGGAGCTGTCTTTCCACACCCTCCGATCCAAAGCAATATAGTCGCCAGAATCCCCAACCATCGCCCATGATTCATTCGACAATCATCCTTTCCCTTTGCCGGCCGCCGCGCAACCGGCCCGGCCTGGCTGACGCCACCGTCAACTCACGGCCTTGATTGCCCTTTCCGGATTCGGCTTCGATCGATGTAACGGGGCGTCTTGGCCTGATTGGGCGTGCCGTCCTCAGTATCCGGTGCGCCGCGCCCGGCGTCGGCCGCATCCCGCTCATCTTCCTCATCGTCGGCATTGATCTGGCTGGGGGCGTGCCGGTTCTTCACCGCCTGCTTCGTTGAATCATCCCGGTCTTCGGGTACGGCATCATCGTTGTTGTCCAGGCGCCCCATGCCCGACTCGTATTCCGGCTTTTCCCGGCCATACGTCCGTGCCGGATCAGGAAGGGTCTCTTCCTCCTCCTGATCTCTGGATTTGACTTCATTCCGTTTCTGCTGATCCATGTTGCCTCCTGAATATGAAGGCATTGTAACATGCTCAGGCGCATCGGGTAACGTCAAAACAGAGTCGCTCAGGAAGGCTGGGGCGCCGCGACATACCCCAGCCGCTGGACCAGGCGATCATAATCGAACCATTCCCTGATGAGCGGCTGACGCATCTCCTGCCCCAACTGCATGCCTGTCACCATCTCATAGATGCCCTGCGTTTCCGGCGTCCACTCCGGCTTGACCGACTCCAATCGCGCCACCGCCACGCGGGCCGCCGCTGGAAGATTGATCACAGCCATCGGATGAGGCTCCTTGGTTTGGGCCGCCTGGGTCAACAATTCAAAGGCTGCCTGCGTGAACTGTCCATGTGCCACCGCCGGCAGCGTGAGATTTTCGATCGGCATGCCCGGCCGGGAGGAAATCGGCCCCACCGACTTCACCTGCATCCCTGCCGCCTTGGCCGCCGTCCCCAAACCGTCCTTCTTAGCTTTCTCAAAAAGCGCCTGCGCTTTGGCCTTGGCCTGCTGATATCCCTCCTGAAGCCGCGCATCCCGCTCCACCTGTTGGCGTACCTGTGCCAGATTCTCCGGTTGATGCGAGGGCTGGGCGGCCGTCAGGCGAAAATAATAGGTGTCATCCTGCGGGTCCGTCAGCGGCAGCGACAGCTTGTACAGCGGCAGCGCGGCCGGATTGTCCTTTCCGTTGTTGGGCAGCAGGGGGGCGGCATCGGCCAGGGCGTATTCCGCAAAAGCCGTCGTCCCCACGCCCGCCTCATTGTCGCCTTCGCCCCCCATCGTATGGGTCGAACCGATGCCCGCCAACCCCGACAACTCCTTTGCGCCCTTGAACTGATCCAGATCCACAATCGACAACCGCACGTGGTGTTGCTTCTGGATCAAGTCAGCCAGTTTCTGCAGGTATTCAAAGCTGGCATACGGCACCCCCAGCGAGCTGCCGGCGGCCTTGGTCGACGCCTGCGAAGGCTTGCTCGTGGCATTCGCTGCCGCATACGCATCAAAATCCTTCTGAAGCCGCCCCTCAATGTCCGCCCGGATCTTCTTCTGCAGGGTCTTGGCGGCCTCATCCACCAGATTGTCCCGAATGTCCCCAAAGACCTTCTCGAACGGCTGAATCACCGTTTCCGTCGCGGCCGGAGCTGTCGCCGGGGCTGTGGTGGCCTGGGTTGCCGGACGGGTGGCTGGCACACGGAACTGGTCCGGATGAGCCTGGTATTGCTTGTACGCCTCTACCTTCCACTCATATTCGCTTCTGGATCCCTGCACCGCCTTGCGCAGATCGGCCCAGCCCAGCTTAAGATACTGGAGTTTAATCCGATCCGGGTAGCGATATCCGAAGCCCAGCGGGTTCTCCTGGCTGTAGGCCCCCGGCGCATCGTCGGCAAATCGCTCGAAGAGGGATTGGAGCTGCTCCTGGCCAGGTGCCGGCGCCTTTTTCGCCAACGCCTCCGCGTCAAATTCCACCATCTGCAGCGTCAGGTCCTGCCATTGGGTCGCCAGCGCCCGCCGACGCATCGGCTGCGAGACTTTCACAACCCCCGCCGCCCGTTCCGCCGCATTCTGGACGAGCAGAAAATTGGCCACCGTCCCATGGATCGCATCCTTCAGGTCCGGGTCGCGCAGCTCGCCGTACGGCACCGCCTTGTGTTCCCGGTCCAGCACAATGATCCGCTGCTCCAGCAGAGATTCCAGCCGGTCGGCACTGACCTGAATCCCCATCCGCCGCGCTTCGAGTTGAAGCAGATAGTACATCCCGCGATGCTCATCGATGGCCTGCACCGCCTCGATCCCCAGCGTTTGTGCCAGGGGAATATACTGCTGACGTCCGCCATAGTAGCTCGTCATGAAAATGTTGCCTTTAAGCAGGTTCCATTCCTGCGAGGCATTGGCGATCACCCGGCTCGTGACTTCCTGATCGCCGATCCGTCCTTCCACAATGTCCCGCCGCCCGGAAAAATGGCTGACCGCCGGCGGAATAATGAAGACCACCATCAGCCCGGCGGCGAAGATGGTCAGGATCTTTTTCTGGTTTTGCTTTAACAGGTGGTACATGTCGTATCCTTGTTGGAGCAGCACTATAAGAGCGTTCCCCGGCCCCCACAAGCCGCCGACACTCCTCCCATCCTCCCGGCCCCCGGTATGAGCGAGGGACGCGGTCATTCACGCATGGAAATCCACGCCCCGAGTACGCCATACTCCCCTGAATTCCTAACCCCCATCCCTGGCGGGCGACCAAAAAAATATTGGACAACTTTCGCTTTCGTGGTATTATGGCAACGTGAACGGTTGGACAGGCAGCGGGTATGCGGCAGCGGTTTCAAATCCAAATCGACGGCCTCTTGTCACTTGTGCCCTCCCACCTTTGGGCCTGCACGGCGCGGCCCCTTTCGATTCGGACCCGGAAAGCAGCCATCGGGTCCATTTGCCCACCATATAGAGGAGATTCTCATGGGCAGGCGTCTCTATGTAGGAAATTTGAGCTATTCGGTCGATAGCTCCCAGTTGCAGGAACTCTTTGCGCAGCATGGAACCGTCAACAGCGCGGAAGTCATCAGTGACCGCGACACCGGCCGCAGCAAAGGATTCGGCTTCGTTGAAATGGCAACCGATGAAGAGGCCCAGGCGGCCATTGCCGCCCTCAACGGCCAGCAGAACGATGGTCGGGCTCTGACCGTCAATGAAGCCCGTCCGCGTGAAGAGCGTGGCGGCGGCGGTGGCCGTGGTGGCTACGGCGGTGGTGGTGGCCGTGGCGGCTACGGCGGCGGCGGTGGTGGCCGCGGCGGCCGGGGCGGCGGACGCGACCGCTATTAATCCCGTCTTCCATACGACGCGAATACGAATTGAAAGAGGCCGCCCCGCAAGGCGGCCTCTTTTCTTTTCATTTCCCCATCTCATTAAAGGACCGGACATTTTGTCCAAGACCGGAGCGCAGGCACCTCTCCCTCAGCCAAGCTCATCCACAATGCTCTCCATTTCCTCCCTTCAGAGCCTCTTGGACGCTTCGAAATTATTAAAAGTGGCGATTGCTGGCAGTGATTTTGCTCGCGGAAATGGCCGGCATGAGAATTTGACCCCATTTCCAGCCCATAGGTGACCGGCGGCCGACTGGGTTGAAGGGAGCGAGCCATGACGACAACCCCGGAAGGAACCCCCGGCGATCCACTTCCCCCCAACCGTGACACGAATGGGCCTTGGTCTTGGATCTGGATCATCATCGTAATTATCATCATCATCTTGATAATCTGGTGGTGTGCCGGAAGCGGACGATGGGGAAATCGCGGCGGCCCGGCCCGGCCGGGAACGCCCAACGCCCCGGCAACGCCACCGACCACCCAGACCGCACCGTAAGCCATCCCGCTCCGTGCGCGGTGGTTCACGGCCTTGGGACTGCATCAATCTCCGGCTACATCACCGCGTGGATCAGCAGGTAACAGATGCCCGCGATGAACGCCGCGCACGGCAGCGTCAGAATCCAGGCCATCACGATCCGCTCTCCCCAGATCCAGCGCACGGAGCGGACGCCCCGGCTCGTTCCCACGCCCAGAATCGATCCCGTGATCGCGTGCGTTGTTGAAATGGGAATGCCCCAGTGGGTAGCCGCGATGATCGTGGTGGCGGCCGCCGTCTCGGCGCTGAATCCACCGACTGGCTGGAGTCGCGTGATGCCCGATCCCATCGTTTTGACAATGCGCCAGCCGCCAAAGATCGTCCCCAGCGCGATGGCGAGGTGACATGAGAGGATGATCGGCAGGCCGTATTCGTGATGCAGCCATGGCAGGGGGAGATGGCCCCAGGTGGTCCATTCCGGATGTCCCGAGGCGATCAACAGCAGCACGATGATCCCCATCGTCTTCTGCGCATCGTTACCGCCGTGTCCTAGGCTGTAGATGCCCGCCGACAGGAGTTGCAGCCGCCGGAAGAGCTTGTCCACCTTGTGTGGAGTGGAACGGCGGAAAATCCAGGAGACGGCGATCATCACCCCGCCGCCAAGAATGAAACCGATGATCGGCGAAAGGAAGAGAAACGCCAGCAGCAGTGCCCACTCACGACCGAAGATGATGACCCCAAGCCCCCCCTTGGCTATGGCCGCTCCGGCGATCGCGCTGACCAGCGCGTGCGAGGAACTGGTCGGCAGCGCCAGCAGCCAGGTGAGGATGTTCCAGACGATCGCCCCCAGCAACCCCGCCAGGACCACATAGACATCAACGAATTGGGTGTGGACCAGCCCCGTTCCGATCGTGCTGGCTACGCCCGTGCCGAAAATGAAGGCGGCGATGAAATTGAAGAACGCCGCCCACGCCACCGCCTGGAACGGGCTCAAAACACGCGTGGAGACGATTGTCGCGATGGAATTGGCCGCGTCATGGAAACCGTTGAGAAAATCGAAAATCAGCGCAATGAAAATGATGAACAGAATCAACGCCAGCGGTGGCGGAACGGCTTGGGCAAGAGGCAGGCAAATCGACATGGTGGCGGGTTGGAGCAGGGGTGGGAACGCACCGGGCGGCCGGCTCCGAATACCGGTCGCCACCTCGGCAGGTCTCCCGGATCATCCATTTTTCAAAACGATGCGCTCGAGCGTATTGGTCACATCCTCGCACCCGTCGATGGCATCTTCGATGTACTCATAAAATTCCTTCCACTTGATCACGTGCAGCGTGTCATGGCTGCCATCGTACAATTTCGAGATCGCCGCGTGATGGTTGTCATCCCCCTCGCTTTCCAGGCGATGCACCTCAATCAGCGCCTCCTGCAGTTCCGACAGCTTGCGGCTCTTGCGCAGGCGATGCACCGCCTCACTCAGCACCTTGGTCGCCTCCACCAGCAGATCGACCTGCTTCTTGAACGGCTCTTCCATCACCCTCACGTGATATAGAGCGAATCGCTTGGCCAGGGCGTCGATCGTATCGACAATGTCGTCCAGTTCTCCCACCAGCGTGTGGATATCTTCCCGGTCAAACGGGGTGATGAAGGTCCGGTCCAGCCGGTCCAGGCACTGATGGGCCAGATCGTCCGCGGCGTGTTCCTCGCCGCGGATGCGCTGGATCGCATCGCCCATGCTTGGAAAGGTCTGGGTCAACTGCCGAAGATATTCCGCCGCATTCATCGCATGGCGCGACAATCCCTCGAAAAAATCATAAAAGACCGTGTCCTTGGGCAGCAGATTGAACATGCGTGATCCGGTATCCTTCCACCGTGGCTGAAGATGGTCCGGATTGTAAGAGCCGAATCGCTTCATGCAAGCGGCCTTAACAGCCGGGATCGCCCCTTCCGTAGGGAATACGGGACCTGTGCCCCTTGAAAAAGGACTTATGGCCCGAGCCGTTTTGCCTGCTTCTGCCGATTGGCATAGGATGGGGCGCCTATGGACGACAGCGGCGCGCGACATCGAGCGGCCCTTTGGCTGCGGGCGGAACGGGCGATGGGGCTGAACTGGGCTCCCGCCCCGGCCATCGGTGTTGTCGTAGAGGCGGCCAGGGGTGCCAACAAGGGTGCCAAGCCGCCGACCGTTCCGATGTCCCCAGCACCTGCCCGCCCGCCCGCGGCGCCCGCTCCGCGCCCGGCCCCTCTTGTGACTCCCGTCATGCAGGCGGCGCCTCTCTCCCCGTCGCGTCCCGACATCACCGGTCCGCGCCTCCCCACGGCGGAAAAGAAGCGACTTCTGGCGGAAATGAACGAGAATGAGGTGCGTGGCTGCGTCAAATGCCGCCTATCGCAGGGGCGCACCCATACCGTCTTTGGCGATGGCGATCCCGACGCCCCCCTCTTTTTCATCGGTGAGGGTCCGGGTGAAAATGAAGACAAGACCGGCCGCCCCTTTGTCGGCCGGGCCGGCACCCTGCTCGATAAAATGATCGCCGCCATGGGCCTCCGGCGTGAGCAGGTTTACATAGGCAACATCGTCAAGTGTCGCCCCCCCGGAAATCGCGTTCCCATGCCCGATGAGGTCGAAACCTGCACTCCGTATCTCGTGCGCCAATTGGAAATCATCCGGCCCCGCGTCATCGTCACCCTGGGTCTCCCCGCCGCCCGATACATGCTCGGCAATCCCAAGTTGTCGATGGGCCGAATCCGCGGCCAGTGGCAAAGCTGGCGCGGCATAAAACTCATGCCGACCTATCACCCCTCCTACGTATTGCGTACCTACACCGAGCAGGTTCGAGGGATGGTATGGAACGACCTGAAACAGGTCATGGGCGAGCTGGGGCTAAAGCCCCCCGGCGAAGGGTGAAGGGAAAAAAAGGCCGGATTTCTGCTCAATTTCACCTTGTTTTCCGGCGAATCTGTTGTCATTCTCCACCGGATTTTTTGTGAAGTGCCCTGCGAGTTGGTACTCTTGGCTTTTGACGTTACATTTCCGGCGGCGCCGTGAGAAGAGTCGCCGAAGAAGGTTGTTGTTGTAATGAATCGCCGTTTGCTCTCGGACCAGTAAGCAATCATGTTGACGACCCCGCTGCCTGCGCCGGCCACTCCGCGCCGTGCGCCTGATATTTCGTCGCTGGACCCAAGGCTCTGGCAGCAGATGCTCCAGACCGTCCGGATCCAGCATCCGGCGTTGCACCGCATCTGGTTCGACCAGATGCAACCGCGCCAACTCACCAACGGGGTGATCCAGGTCAAGGTGCAGACCGCCGCCCAACTGAACTTCTGCCAGAGCCAGTGCCAGCAACCCTTCACCGCTGCCGCCCAGCAGGTGACCGGCCGCCTGGTCGCCGTCAGCTTCCACTGCGACAATCTGCCCAGTGGCGGGGTCTTTAACGAATCGGAGCAACCCCATCCCCTCAATCCCGATTACGTCTTCGAGAATTTTGTCACGGGTCCCTGCAATCGCCTGCCCCACGCCGCCACCGTCGCGGTGGCCGAGCAACCGGGCAAGGCGTACAACCCCCTGTTTATTCACGGTGGCGTTGGGCTGGGCAAGACCCACCTCCTGCAGGCCGCCTGCCAGAAGGTTCTGGAGCGCCGGCGCGATGCGCGCATTCTCTATCTTTCCTGCGACAGCTTCATCAACCAGTTCATTACGGCCGTCGAGAGTGGCGATATGGCGCAGTTCCGATACCGCTATCGCCAGGTTGATCTGCTCGTGATTGATGACATCCATTTCCTGGCCGGGCGCGATCGCACCCAGGAGGAGTTTTTCCACACCTTCAATACGCTCTATCAGGGACACAAGCAGATCATCCTCAGCGCGGACTGTCCCCCAAACGAGATTCCGGAACTGGAGGAGCGGCTGATCAGCCGTTTCAACTGGGGCCTGGTCGCCCGCATTGAAAAGCCCTGCTATGAGACGCGCGTCGCCATCCTGCAGAAAAAGGCCCGCCTGCGCGGATTGACGCTTCCCGAAGACGTCATCTGCTACATCGCCGCCCGCGTGGAGAACAACACGCGCGAGCTGGAGGGAGCCATCACCAAGGTGCAGGGAATGGGCATGCTTCAGGAGGGCCGAATCGATCTGGAGCTGGCCAAATCCGCCCTGGGCGACACCGTCACTCCCGATCAGAAACGCGTGACCATCCAGCAGATTCTGGAGGCCGTCACCAGGTACTACAACGTGCGCCTCAGCGATCTGCAGAGCAAGAAACGCCACAAGAGCATCGCCTTCCCCCGACAGGTCTGCATGTACTTGGCCCGCCGCTACACGCGATATTCACTTGAGGAGATCGGCGGGTACTTCGGCGGGCGGGATCACACCACCATCCTCCACGGCGTCCGCGCCATCGACGAGGACATCCGCAACAACCCCGACATCGCCAATCAGTTGACGCAGTTGGAAGCCCAACTGATGCAATAAGGGTGGGCGTCAGCCCCGAGGCACGGGCAGGCCCGTCGGTTCCATGCCTTCATCGCCTCATTCCAGATAGACCGTCGCGCCGCGCTCGATCTTTATGTCGACCCCGCGCTCCTTCAGTTGCTCGGCCGACACCGCCTTCAGCGGTGAGATTTCCAGAACCGCCTCCGGCTCCCCGTTCTGAATCGGCACGTCCACCCCCGCGTCCCGCAGCCAGCGGGCCGCGCGGCGAATTTGGTCCCGCCGGCTGGTGGCGGGGGAGTCGGCTCCTTCGGCGTTCTTAACGGGTGAAAACTCCTCGGCCCGGTCGGTTGTGTAGACGATCGCATTCTTCGCCAGCGGAATCGCGTCAAAAACAAACTGCTCCAGCTTCACCGCGTTGGGCGCTTCCGGCTTGACGGCCTGCCCTTGCTCATCCACAAACGGCACCTTTTTCTGGGCGCGGTGCCAGGGCAAACTCAGGGTTCCCCCCGAATTCAGCCGGCGCAGGAAGGAGAGGCGCAGCGCGTGAATCGCGATCGACCCGGCGTTGAACCGCAGCGAGCCGTCGGGGTTCGTCTGTCGCGCCAGGCTCTCGGGCAGGTCGCTGTACTCGATCACCTGCAGCACCCCGTCGGCCATGACGAAATTGCCCACTTTTTCCAGCGGCCCGGCCTTGGGAATGGTCTTGCTGGCCATCTCGCAGCCGCTCAGGTCATGCAGCCCCAGGAACAGCGGATCGATGCAATGCACCAGCGGGTTGTCCACCTGAAAATAGGACAAATGCTCGATCCCGCGCTGTTCCATGTCCGCCAGCGCGCCGCTGCGCTCCAGCGCCCGCAGGCTGCCGCCGTGTCCGTCGGGGCTCAGCGCCAGCGAATCCTTCTCCGCCAGGAGCATCTTCCCATCCATGGAAAAAGCCGGCATCATCCCCTGCTGGAAGAAGAACACGTCGGCCGGATCATATCCGAAATGGTCATGCTTTTTGAAATAAGAACGCGTGGCCGCATCGTTGGCGTCGCTGGTCATGATGTACCAGGGAATGGAGCATCCGAAATCCCGCCCGTAGGCCCGCAACTGCTCGGCGAAAACCTGAAACAGCGGCTTGTTGCGCACGGGGGTCACCGGAAACTCCCCTTTGGGACCGTCGTACCCCAGCCGCGTCCCCTGCCCACCGGCCACCAGAAAAGCGGCGACCTTTCCCTGGCGCAGCAGCTCGCGCCCGCGCTGTCGGGCCTTTTCGTATAAGTCCCGATGGGCCGGGTCGGCCTCCCGAGGATACGCCTGTACCGGCTGAATATCCTTCGGCAATTGGATTGGCGGATTGTGCCGCACGTGCGTCCGGCTCAACTCGTCAATCATCGCCAGGTCCAGCGCCTCCAATTGTCTTTTCAGCTTTTCCTGGGAAGCTGGATTCAAGTGATCCCAGAACCGCAATACCTGTTCCTGACCGATCGCCGAAAGCCTGTTGCGCAGTGGGTTGATGTCCATGAGGCGAAATATATCCCATGGGCGGGGATTCCGCATGGTCCTTTTCCCGTCCGCCGCCGCTTTAGAAAAACCGGGCCGCCCCTTTCATCGCCCGTTCTGAAAAATGTCCGCACCACTGGCGCAACCGCTACAACCGGTTTCCACTTGTTCCACTCCTTAGTCAGAATTCGTGATTTTCTCCGCATCCTCTCCGGGCTTGGGGTAGAGTGCATTTGCATTCAAGGCCGATGACGGCTGTGGAGACAAGGCCCGCCACCGCGGTGCGGCGGGCGCTCCATCCCACGAAGACGGAGCCCCGGCTCGTGAGTTGTATCCCTTCGGCGTGGGCTGAAGCACGGGATCCGGGCGGCAGAATCTCAAGAGCGCTGCATTACGCGTGGCGCGCAAGGAGGATTGTTATGTTGGGTAGATTCAGCAGGAAGTTCGCAGTGGCGGTGCTGGCGGGTGTGGCCGGCCTGGTCGCCAGCGGGTCGGCTCGCGCCGGCTCAGTGGACCTGGTCTATTTTGACCTGGGCTCGCAGCAGTTAATTGACTCGGGGTGGACCGCCTCATGGGATGACAACTTCGACGGGTTGATTGACATCAGCGTCGATGGCTACAGCGATGGCGCGGTCTTCATCGAGAAGTTCGTGAACTACACCCCGGACTTCATCAATCCTCAGGGCGGCTTCATCGACCCGGCGGTGATCACCTTCCAGCAGCGGCAGGGCGTGCAGTCGTACGCCAGCAGTATCGTCCTGAGCGATGAGCAGCTGGTGAACAACACCGGCCGGGACTGGGACGGCTTTCGCATGTTCCTGATGGGCAATGCCACCTTCGATCCCACCAACTCGGCCGGATTCTCCATTGATCCGTTTACCATCTCTTCGTTCACGCCGGATAACAAGGAGTTTGACGTCACCGGCGGGATCGTGCCCGATGGCAGCGTCTGGCGGCCCGGTGCTGTGGCAGGGGCCCTGTGGATCAATGCCAACCCGGACCAGCGCGGGCTGGGCACGTTTGTCCTGAAGGAGCAGCCTCAGGCGATTCCGCTGCCGGCGGCCGCCTGGAGCGGGCTTGGCGGACTGGTGGGGCTGGCGCTGATCGGCTCGCGCCGGAAGCTGCGGGAGCTGGTCGCCTGAGCCGCCGCTGAAACCAGAGGTTTTCCCGCGCGAGGGTCGAGCTCCAGCTCGACCCTCGCTTTCTTTTGTGCTGATGCCCTGGGGGAGGTGGATAAACGAAAAACGGGCGGGGCCTGGGGGCCCCGCCCGTTTTTTTCTGGCAAATCCGAAGGATCGGGATTAACGCTTGGAGAACTGGAAGCGACGGCGGGCGCCGCGCTGGCCGTACTTCTTGCGTTCCTTCATGCGCGAGTCGCGGGTGAGGAAGCCGTTGTTGCGCAGGGCGCCTTCCAGCGACGAGTCGTACTTGAGCAGCGCACGGGCCAGGCCCATGACGATGGCGCCGGTCTGGCCGGTCTGCCCGCCGCCGCCGGCGTTGACGAAGATGTCCATGCGGCCGCCGGTGTTGGTCACTTCCAGCGGGCCGAAGATCGCCTTGCGATCGACTTCTTTGGTGAAATAGTCGTTAAGCTCGCGGCCGTTGATGGCGATCTTGCCCGACCCGGGGGTAATGCGGACGCGGGCCACGGCGGACTTGCGCCGACCAGTGCCCCAGGTGAACTCGGGGCGGGGATTGGGCTGAACATCCGTCAGCGTGCCTTCAATGGTGGGGGATTGCTCGGTCATTTGATTGCGACTTTGGATTGAAGCTCGTCTCGATCCAAAATTCCTTTCACTTTAACGTTACCGGTCGCTGGGCGGCGTGCGGATGCTGCTCGCCGCGGTAGATTTTCAGTTTGCCCAAAATGTTGCGGCCCAGACGGTTCTTGGGAAGCATCCGGCGCACCGCCAGTTCCAGCAGCTTTTCCGGGTGCTCCTGCTTCATGGCCTTGTACGAATAGACGCGGCGGCCGCCGGCATACCGGGAGTAGGTGTCGTATTCGAGGGCGTCAGCCTTCTGGCCGGTGACCTTGATCTTCTCGGCGTTGACCACCACGACAAAATCGCCGGTGTCCACGTGGGGGGTGTACGTCGGCTTGTGCTTGCCTTGCAGCAGGACCGCGATGCGGGCGGCCAGGCGTCCAAGCACCTGATCGCTGCCATCCATCACGTGCCACTGCGCGGGCACTTCACCGGGTTTGGGCATATAACTGCTCTGACTCATCGATCCAACCTCTGCTTTGGCTGAGGGTTCAGGTATCCGACCGCGGCGCTCCAAGCCGCCGGTGGAGAGCCCCAAAGTGTACCCACGGCCCGGGGGGTGTCAAGGGATGTGGGAAAAATTCGGGGCTTTTTCGATTCCCGCAGGGCGGTCCGACCGGAGGTCCCTTCTCCGTTGTCACGGGAAACAATCGCGCGGAAAGGGGGTCGTTTGGAAATCGGGAGATTTGGGCTCGCCGGGGGAAACGGCGATTCTGACGCGCCAGCAGGGTTTTTGGGGTGGGTTGGGGTGCGTTGGATCGGGTTCGATTGCAGGAAGAAGCGACGGAGCGACGAAGGGAGAAGACAGGGGCTGGATGGGGTCATTGTTTTAGCTCCTCTACCCTTACGGGAGGCGCTGTGCGTTTTGCCGCCAAACTGTGCAGTGCGGGGGAAATGTCTGCCGAAACGCTCAGGGATTCTCCCCATCCCACCACGCGTCCAGGCGTCCCAGCAGCGATTCGATCCGCGACCGCTGGTCCGGGTCGGCGGCCAGATTCCGGCGTTCCAGCGGGTCGGTCGCCAGATGGTACAGTTCATGCTCCCCGAGGGCGGAATGGTTGAATTTCCAGCCGTCGCCCGTCACCACGGTGCGCACCAGCGCGCCCACCGCGGCTTCGGCCGCTTCGGCCGAAACGGCCGCGGCCATGCTTTGGGGCACCCGCACCCGCCCGTCGGCCGCGTTGGAAATGCCCCAGTCCGGACCCTGCTGCTCGATAAATACATCCTGGTCATGCCGGCATTCGTCCTGGTTCATCCAGGGAAGCAGGCTCTTGCCGGGCAGGGGGGTTCCGGGCTCCTGATCCATTAGCTCCAGCAGCGTTGGGACCAGATCGATCTGGCTCACCGGCCCCCGTACCCGCCTCGGGCGGCGCTGCCGGGGCATCTTGACCAGCATCGGCACGCGCACCGATTCCTCGTACATGACCGTCTTGGCCAGCAACTGATGGCTGCCCATCATGTCGCCATGATCGGAGGTGAAGACGATGATCGTGTTGTCCCACTGCCCGGACGCCTGAAGGGCGTCGAGGATATGCCCGACATGCGTGTCCACGAGGCTGCACAATCCCCAGTAGTTGGCGATCATCCGCCGCCACTGGGCGGGCGTCTGAAGCGGCAGCCCGCTGTGGCCCAACTCGCGGTAATGTTCCCGGAGCATCCGGAGTTTGAGGGGGTGATCTTCCGTCGGGGGGTGGTCGAAATTGGGCGGCAGGGGGATTTCCCGGGGATCGTACTGATCGTCCCGCGGTCCAAAATAGGGCATATGCGGCTCGAGGAAGCTCACATACAGCATCCAGGGGCGCCCGGCGTTCTCGCGGATGAAGCGGGATGCCGATTCGCCCAGGAACGCGGGTTTGCCACAGGGTTCGGGCAGGCGGGCTGCCTCACCCCGGCCGAAGTACCGCCCGTTGGCCGGCTCCAGGCCTTTGGCCCGGAGCCAATGGTGGTAGGCCGACCGCGCTTCGGGATCCCTCCCCGGATGAAAATAGGGCGCGTATCCATCTTCGGTGCCGGCCCAGTGGGTGAACCCGCGCTGGGCGAAGATTTCATCCCCCAGGTGCCATTTTCCACAATAACAGGCGACATAGCGGCCAGGCGGGACCCTCTCCGGCAGGCAGGGCACCTCCGCCGACAGCGGCACGTTTAATTCGGTGCAGCCGTTGGCGTGCGGCCAGGTGCCGGTCAGGAGGGAACTGCGCGCCGGCGTGCAGAGCGGCTGGGTGACATAGGCCTGATCGAAGACAACGCTCTGGTCGGCCAGCCGGTTGAGATTGGGCATCTCGATCTGCCGGTTGCCGTAACAGGCCAGGGTGTCGTAACGCTGCTCGTCGGTCAGGATGAACAGCAGGTTCGGCGGTCGTCCCGGCATCGACTTAACTCCTTGCTGTGGATTGTCCCTCATCCGCTCCCCGCAGGGTGGCGATTGCCCAACAGGGGCCCGGAGGTGGGCAGTGCCCACCCTACGCGCCGATCAGGCGGGCCACTTCCTGGCAATCCTTGTCGCCGCGGCCGGAGAGGTTGAGCACCAGAAGCTGGTCCTTTTTCATGGTGGGCGCCACTTTCATGGCGTGGGCAATGGCGTGGGCGCTCTCCAGGGCGGGGAGGATGCCCTCGGTGCGGGCCAGGAACTGGAAAGCCTCCAGCGCTTCGGCATCGGAAATCGAGACATACTGTACGCGGCGCGCATCTTTCCAGTAGGCGTGTTCCGGCCCGACGCCGGGGTAATCCAGCCCGGCCGAGCAGGAGTGGACATCGGCGGTCTGCCCATCCTCATCCTGAAGGACATAGGTGAGACAACCGTGGAGGACGCCGGGGCGGCCGGCGGTGAGGCTGGCGGCATGCTGGCCCAGGGCGGTGCCGCGCCCGCCGGCCTCGACGCCGATCAGCTTCACGTCGGCATCGTCCACGAAGGGGTAGAAAATGCCGGCGGCATTGGAGCCGCCGCCGACGCAGGCAATGACGCAGTCGGGGAGGCGGCCTTCTTTTTCAAGGCACTGGGCGCGGGTTTCCCGGCCGATGCAGGCCTGGAAATCGCGGACCATCTCGGGGAAGGGGTGGGGACCGGCGACGGTGCCGATGATGTAATGGGTTTCATCAACGGAGCCCATCCAGTCGCGCAAGGCTTCGTTCAGGGCGTCCTTGAGGGTCTTGAGGCCCGAATGGACCTCGATGACGTTGGCGCCCATGAGGTTCATACGGAAGA
>JBIQLO010000029.1:0-27530 GCA_044464175.1 Planctomycetaceae bacterium
TGCGCTGCGCGGTTTGGCGACAAAATGCGCAGCGCGGGGGGTGGGCGAAGAGCGCCTACAGGTCGGGAAGGGAGACTGCCTGGGCACGAGTCAGCGAGTACGCTGACTCGTGGCACCCCACGCGGGGGGATTGGCGGTTGCCGGAAGGGGGGTGGGGGCCTACACTGGGGCGCGTTCGCTAGGGGTGGTCGGCTTTGGCCGGCCTGAGAGCAGACCCTTGGAACCTGATCCGGGTTGCACCGGCGTAGGGAAGCGACACCTCATGTTGGGTTGGTGCTTCCCTTGTTTCGAGCTTGTTCAAGACGAATCTGTAGATGGCCTCGTAGAGGCCGCCGCGGGGTCGGCGACCCCGCCTACAGAAATGCCACAAAGGAGCCGAGATGTCACAGCAGATTGATTGGGTACTTCCGCCGCTGGGGGATAATCCGTCAAGCGAGAAGCAGGGGACGACGCCGGGGTCGTTCGCGCGGCCGGGGGGCGTGGGGACGGCGTGGACGTATAGTTCGGCCGATACGCCGGGGATGCCGGCGCCGAGTGAGCTGACGGCGATGGATTTTGCATCGGCCAGGGACGGGGATGGCAAGACGCAACTGGCCGAAGCGCGGTCGGGGATTGTGTCGGCCGAGGCCAAGCGGGTGGCGCTGCGCGAGGCGCATCTGACGCCGGAGCAGATTCGGGCGGAGGTGGCGGCGGGGCGGATGATCATTCCGGCCAACAAGGTGCACCTGAAATACAAGCTGGAGCCGATGTGCATCGGGCGGGCGAGCTTGACGAAGGTGAACGCGAACATGGGGGCCTCACCGGTGTCGAGCGGGACGGACAAGGAAGTGGAGAAGCTGCAATGGGCCGAGAAATGGGGGGCGGACACGGTGATGGATTTGTCCACGGGGGGGGACTTGAACGAATGCCGGCAGGCGATCATTCAGAACGCGACGGTGCCGATCGGGACGGTGCCGATCTATTCGATGATTATCGGGCGGTCGATCGAGGATTTGACGTATGACGCGATTTTGAAGGAACTGGAGAATCAGGCGAAGCAGGGGGTGGATTATTTCACGATCCACGCGGGGGTGTTGAAGGAACATCTGCCGTTTGTGAAGAAGCGGCTGATCGGGATCGTGTCGCGGGGCGGGTCGCTGCTGGCCAAGTGGATGATCCACCACAATAAGCAGAACCCGATGTATGAGATTTTCGATGACATCTGTGACATCATGCGGGAATACGATGTGTCGTTCAGCCTGGGCGATGGGCTTCGGCCGGGCGGGCTGGCGGATGCGACGGATGAGGCGCAACTGCGCGAACTGGCGACGCTGGGCGAATTGACCGAACGTGCCTGGGCCAAGGGAGTGCAGGTGATGGTGGAGGGGCCGGGGCACGTGCCGTTCGATCAGATTGAGTACAACATGAAATTGCAGCGGCGGCTGTGCCATGGCGCGCCGTTTTATGTGCTGGGGCCATTGGTGACGGATATTTTTCCCGGCTATGACCATATCACCAGCTGCATCGGGGCGACGGCCGCGGCGTTTCACGGGGCGGCGATGCTCTGCTATGTGACGCCGAAGGAGCATCTGGGGCTGCCGAAGAAGGATGATGTGAAGCAGGGGTGCGTGGCGTACAAGATCGCCGCGCACGCGGCGGATGTGGCGCTGGGGATTCCGGGGAGCCGGGACCGGGATGATGAGCTGACCAAGGCACGGGCGGCGCTGAACTGGCCGCGGCATTTTGAATTGTCCTTCGACCCGGATTTGGCGCGGGCGTATCACGATGAAGACCTGGAGGTGGACACGGATTTCTGCGCGATGTGCGGGCATGACTGGTGCTCCGTGCGCATTTCCAAGGAGATCACTGATTTCTATTCGGGGAAGGATGCGGCTTCCCAGCCGGCGAAGCGGGCGATGAAGAGCCCGGGGTTGAGTGAGGAGGCGGCCGACATTCTCAAGCAGCGCGGCGTGTTGAGCCAGGAAGAGATCATGAAGCTGGCGCACAAGGGGAAGAAGGCGGCGTGCCACAGCGACAACGTGAAGGATGCCCAAGAGGCGAAGGTGGTGCAGATCAACACGCTTAAGGCGCATGGGGTGGTGGTGAATGAGACGGGGTTGTGAGGGGGAGGGTTCACCACAGAGACACGGAGGGCACGGAGATAGTTCGGGCATGGGCGAGTTTCAATCGGAGGTGAATCATGGGGGCGGCGTATTTTATTGTCCTGGACAAGCCTGATCCGGGGTTTGATCCGTTTGTGAATGGGAAGGCGATTGGCCGGGAAGCGCGGCGATTGTCGCTTCTGGCCAAGTCGGGCGGGATCAAGCCTGTGGATGACTATGTCAGTATTGATGGGAGCGAAGCGGCCGCTTTCGCGGAGGAAGAAGGCGTGGAAGCCGATATTGGGATCGCTGATGCGCGGTGGTTTGATGCGGAAGAAGGGTTGCGATGGGTGGCATCTCTGCGCGGTCTGTTGAATGCCAATCCCAAGGGTGTCAAGGATGCCGCGGCGGTGCTGGAGGACCTTCAGGCGTATGAGGATGTTTTTTTTGAAGGCGAAGGGGATTGGCGCGCGGTGGCATCTGTCGGTCGATTTTTGAGGGGGCTTAAAAGGTGAGCGATGAGAGCAGGATTCTTCCTTCTATTTTGCTGCTTGTCGCTGGGGTTATCAGGATGCGCGAATAAAGGAGGGGCGTGTTTGAGCCAGACGATGGGAAACCCCTATCGTTTGGGTCAGGATTCGGCGGAAACGGATATTCGAGAAGGATGTCCCGTCTTTTATGTGTATCGGCCCGTGAGCGCAGGTGAAAAATATCCGGGTTCTCCCATTGAGTTGCGGGATGCCGGCAGTGATGCCGTTTCTCCTGAACGCGAGGCCTTCATCGCGGGATACAATTCCATCATTCTGTCTCGGTTGTTAGATAAGGCCGGTGCCGGACGTCATGGTCCTCCATGACGTGCCGGGTGGGCGTCTTATGGGTACGGGGCCGGGCGTCGGCGGACTCGTGATGCGCGGCAATCAGTGCGCAAGATGGTCCGCAGAGTACCTTGACCTGTGGCACCCGCGCAAAGAGGTCCGCGAGGCGGAGCCTACGATTCTTAGCCCGGATGTCGCCCAGAGATGAGGTGGCTCGCTCATAGGAAAAGACCCTCACCCCGGCCCTCTCCCGGAGTACCGGGAGAGGGGGAATTTTCTACGCGATAATTTTGAATGCGGAGCATTCCCCGCTCGCTGACGCTCGCGGCTCGGTTGTGACGGGAGATTACGCCGCCTGGGCCTGAGGGGGCAGGAGGCCGTCGACCTTGACGCCGGCGATGGAGGTGATGTGGAGGTCGGGCTGGGTGCGGAGCTCGAGGGGGGTTTCCTCGAGGGTGTGGCCGTCGGCCTGCAGGCGGCGGAGGATGGGGCGGTAGGGGTCGGCGGGGTCCATGCGGGTAACGATGGCGCGGGAGCCGTCGGTCAATTCGACGCGCATGCCGGGCGGGAAGGGAGGGGCGACCAGTTCCAGGGCGCGCCGGACGACGGGGTCGACCCAGGATTCGTATTGCGTGCGCATGAGGTGGAAGACCTCGAGATTGGTGCGGCGGATTTTTTTGGTCGGGTGGTTGCTTATCCGGTCGTAGAGATTGGCGGCAAAGAGAATGCGGGCGAAGACGTGGATGCGCTCTCCGCCGCGCGGGGGGTCGTTGGGGTCCTGTTTTTCGAATCCGAAACCTTTGCCGTCAAAACGGTGGTGGTGGCACAGGACGGCCGAAGCGGCTGAGGGCTCGACGCCGTCATGAATGATTTCGTAGCTTTGGCGGGCGTGCTCGATCCACTGGGCCTGCTGCTGGGGGTCTTCGGGCAGATGGGCGCCGTTGTGGTTGCGCAGCTCGGGGGGGAGTTTGAACTTGCCGACATCGTGGAGCATGCCGGCGACGCCGATGTTGACCACCTCCTTGGCGTGCTTGGGGGCCAGGCGGCTGCGCTGGTCGATGAGATAGCGTTCGAGTTTGATGCCCAGCAGGAGGGCCAGGTGGGCGACGGCGGTGGCGTGGCCGACGGCGTCGGAGCCCATGCGGGCCATCTGGTCGAGGAACAGGGGGTGCTGGCCTTCGCTCATGAGGGTCAGGACCAGGTCGCGCGTGGCGCCGTAGTATTCGTGGTAGGAGACGGCGGGGCGGGTGCGGTTCTGGCAGGCGGTGATCGTGTCGCGGATCTGGGTGTAGACCTTTTGCCGGGCGGGGGAGAGCATGGTGGCCAGATGGCGGTCGAGGTCTTCCAGGCCGGGATAATCAACGTAGACGAAGGTGATGTCCAGGTCCGATAAGCGCTTGAGAATTTTGGATTCCAGGACGTAGCCCTGCTTGAGGAGCGTCTGGCCGGGGCGGTCGGGGTGGGTGACCGGGGCGGCCAATTTCATGCCTTCCTGAACTTCTTCCAGCGGTACAATCAGCAAACCAAAGCCTCCAGTCGGAAATATCGAATATATCCTGGGGAAAGGCCAGTTTTTAGGAAAAAAAAGAGCGGGTGAAGCGGAGGCGTTGTGAAACGGCTTACAGAAGGGCGAGATCCGCGATGCGGTGGTGGGTATGGGGGGTGATGGGCAGATCGAGGGGCGCGGCGGAGGGATCCCAGGTGCGCCAGAGGAGGAGGCGGCGGCGGTCGGGCGTGGCGGCGGCGATCCAGCCGGGGGCGGCGGCCAGCAGGGGCAGGGCGTGAGCGGGGCTGGGGTAGCGGGTGATGAGGGCATCCTCGCGGCCGATGCAAAGAAGGGGGCTTTCGCGTGGGGTCAGGAGCAGGCGGGCGCTTCCCATCCAGGGGAGAGAGGCGGCGGCGGTGAGGGGGCCGGCCGCGTGAATGGGGGCGTCGGGTTCGAGGGTGTGGCGGTGGAGGCGGAGGAGTTGGCCGTCGGCGTGGAGAATGGCCAGGGTTTCACCTTCATTGAGGATGGCGATGATCGGGGCGGGCAGGGGTTGGAGGGGCAGGGGTGTGAGGACACCGTCGGCGTGAAGGACCAGGAGCCTGGCACCCAGCGCCAGCAGCGCGCGGGCGTCGTCCAGGGGGGTGAGGTGCCGGGGGCGGGCGTCGGGCGCGCCGGAGCGCTGTTGCAATTCGGGCAGGCGGAGGGTGTGGCGCGGCTGGTCGGGGTGGTCAAGTTGCCAGCCGACCAGGCCGGCCTCGCCGTGTGCGGCCCAGAGGAGGTCCTGGAGAATCAGGCTGCTGTTGAAGCCCATTTGCCAGGCATTGGTGTCGCGGAAATAGCGGGGGGTGTGGGGGGGGATGGGAGAAAGCTGGAGGAGGCCGTTTTGTGCACCGATCAGCAGTGTGGAAGGCTCGGTGCGATTGGCGCGGCGGATGCTGCGGAAGGAGCCCAGGCCGGCGGTGGGATCGGGTTCATCGGACCAGGTGAATTTCCGGCAGGCGGGGGCGGTTGAGGCGGAGGAGGGCGAGGGCAGGGGAAGGTCGCATTGGAGCAGGTCCGTCCCGGAGACGATCCAGCCAGTGACGGGGTTTTGGGCGGCGTCGGCCATGAGCAGGGCGTGGAGGGTCTGGTCCTGATCGAGCGGGGCGAGTTGCCGCAGGAGTTGGCCGGCGGGGAGATCAGGGGCGGATTGGCGGAGGGACTCGAATTGCTGGAGGAGGTCCAAGGCGTGCCGGGCGTGTTGGAGGCGGCCGGCGGCGGCTTGTTCGGCTTGTCGGCGTTGCAACCGGTCCAATTGCTGACGGCGATGGGTGGGGCTTTCGATCTGGATTTCGACGGGGTGGCCGATGGACATACCGCAGCGGAAGGCGACGGCGTCGGCTGCCTGCTGGAGGGTGCGGGCCATCAGGATTGAACCGTCGGGGCCGAGCCAGAAGGCGACATCATGGGCGGCGGCGGTCTGGCGGGCGGCGGCGGCGAGGGCGGGTTCATAATGGCGGGCGATCGTCGGGGCATCGGGTGGGGGATCGACCTGGGGGAAGACTTCGGAGAAGAGTTTGCGGTCGGCGGGGGTCTGGAGCGGCCAGGCGGTGGCGCTGAAATGGATGGAGAGGGAGTGGTCGTCGGAGGTCAGAGAGGGGCCGAGCGTCCAGGCCAGACGCAGGGAGGATGTCTGGGGCAGGGGCATCGTCCATCATTGTAGGAGAGTCTGGGCGATAAAGCAGTGTTTGAGCCGCAATGGCTACCTGGGCAGGACGAGGGGCGCGGTGGTGGTGGGAGGCTGGTCCGGGCCGGCGGCGCCGGCATTGGGGGGGAGGTAGAAAAATGCGATGGCCAGGACGGCGTAGACGCCCAGCAGGAGAGCGCCTTCAAACCAGTTGCTTTTGCCGTCCATGCCCAGGACGACGACGATGCCGGCGGCGAGCATCACCGCAACCACCTCCATCGCCGTGAACATGAGGTCCATGAACTGGGCGTTTTCGACGCCGAACCAGGGGAGCAGGGCGCTGACAAAGACCAGGACGGGGGTGACGAAGAGAGCGATCTGGAGACTGCTTTGGTGGGTGATGCTCATGGCGGTATCCATGTCGTCGCGGTGGGCCATGAGCATTGCGGTGGAGTGTTCGGCGGCGTTGCCGATGATCGCCAGCAGGATGACGCCGATGAACAGCTCGCTCCAGGCCATGTGGTGGGCCATCTGCTCGATGGAGCCGACGAGCAACTCGGAGACGAAGCCGACGCCGATGGCCGAAGCCAGGAGGACCAGGACGCTTTTGGTGATGGACCAGTGGTCGTGGAGGTCGGCCTCATCCTGATGCGCCTCCTGCTGGGGGGAGAAGATGCTGGCGTGGGTTTTGAGGGTGAAGAGGAGTCCCAGGACATAGATGGCGATCAGGACACCGCTGGTCCAGAGGGAGACGGCGTGCTGGTCCTGGGAGAGGTGAAGGTCGTGCAGTTCGGCGGCGGTGATGCTGAAGATGGCGGGGAAGAGCATGCCGGCGATGGCCAGGACGAGCAGGCCGGCGTTACTTTCGGCGGCATCGCGATTGAAGGACTGCTCGGTGCGCTTCCAGCCGCCGATGACCATGGCCCCGCCGCCGACGAGCAGGAGATTGCCGATGATGGAACCGGTGAGGGAGGCCTTCACCACGCCATTGAGGCCCTTGGTGAGGGCGATGACGCCGATAATGAGTTCGGCGGCGTTGCCAAAGGTGGCGTTGAGGAGGCCGCCCCAGGTGGGGCCGGCGCGGGCGGAGAGGTGTTCGGTGGAGACACCCATCCAGTAGGCCAGGGGAATGATGCCCAGACCGGCCAGAAAGAAGGTGATGGTCGGCTCCCAACTGCTGCCGCCGCCCAGCCACCAATGGACAATGTAAGCCAGGGGAATGGCGAGATAACCGGCCCAGTTCAGGTAGCGCATGGGCCGGGATTGTCGGAAGCTGAGGCCGATGCGTCAAGGCTGGAAAGGTGAATGGCCCAGTGGTGCAACCGGATGAGAATTTCCATCCGGCCGCTGGCATTGGGGCAGGCAGGGATGACGCGGTAGAACATCTGTTTGCCCTGACGGCGACTGCCGACCAGTTGCTTGGCGCGCAAGAGGCCGAGGTGGTGGCTGACGGTCGGCTGAGGCAGTTGCAGGTCCTGGCAGAGCCGGCTGACGCTGCGTTCGCCGGCATTCAGGAGCAGCAGGAGGATATTTAAGCGAGTGGGATCGGACAGCAGATGAAAAATGGTGCAAAGCTGCAGGGTGTCCTCTTTCGCGGCGGCGGGGGCATCCATGGGCATTAAAGTTTCTCCGCTCATTTGTAAAAACTTGCGATTGTCACTCCAGAACATTCTAGATGATGTCCAGTACGAGCCGGTCGCCTTTTTAGTTCACGCCGGCTTGGGGATTTCGTCAGGAGCGGCGCCGGGGTATGATGGCCGCGATCCTTGTACCAGACAGGAGCAAATAACCCATGGCGGGATACGCACTTCCGGAAATTCCAAAATCCAGGCGGCTAAAACGGCGGCAGGTTCAGTTGATTGCCAGCGGCGACTTGCGTCTGGCGGCCAACCAGACCTGTTGGGGCGAGCAGGCAAAGATGGAAGCGGCCCTGAGGCGTGCGGTGGAGGCGGAAGGGCACGAGCTGGTGCGGGCGCACCCGTATCGGCCGGAGTTGCGGCATGGGTTTATCGCGTCGCAAAAAGAGGGGATGGAGGTCTTCGGGCGGATTGACCCCGAAGCGCCGCTGATCGTGGCCGAGGCGGTGTGGCAATATTCGCACCATGTATTGCATGGATTGATTTCCCATCGGGGACCGATCCTGACGGTGGCGAACTGGTCGGGCACCTGGCCCGGGTTGGTGGGGATGTTGAACCTCAATGGCTCGCTGACCAAGGCGGGGGTGCGGTATGGGACGATCTGGAGCGAGGATTTCACCGACCCGTTTTTCCGCAAGCACCTGCGCCGGTGGCTGAGCAGCGGGCGGGTGCGGCATGCGGCCGCGCATGTGACGCCGTGGAAATCGGTGGCGGCGCCGTCGGCCGAGCGGAAGCTGGGGGAAGGATTGGCCGCTCGCCTGCAGCGCCACAAGGCGATCATGGGGGTGTTTGACGAGGGGTGCATGGGGATGTTCAACGCAATTATTCCCGATCACCTGCTGAATCCCACGGGGGTGTACAAGGAGCGGCTGAGTCAGTCAGCGCTTTATTATGAATCGACGCAGGTGAGCGACGCCGAGGCGCTGGCGGTGCGGCAATGGATGGAAGCGAAGGGGATGCGGTTCAAAACGGGGCCGGATGAGCGGACGGATTTGACCCACGGGCAAATCCTGGGGCAGTGCAAGATGTATATCGCGGCGGTGCGCCTGGCGGAGGATTTCGGGTGCGACTGCATCGGCATTCAATACCAGCAGGGATTGAAGGACCTATTGCCGGCGTCGGACCTGGTGGAGGGGACGCTGAACAACGCGGATCGGCCGCCTGTGAAGACGCGGGATGGGAAGCGGGTGATCCGCAAGGGGGCGCCGATTCCCTGTTTCAATGAGGTGGATGAATGCGCGGGGCTGGATGCGCTGCTGAGCTACCGGGTGCATCAAGCGATGGGGCAGCCGGTGGAATCGACGCTGCATGACCTGCGGTGGGGGGATGCGGACCGGTCGGGGACGGTGGATGATTATGTGTGGGTCTTCCTGATTTCCGGATCGGTGCCGCCGGCGCACCTGGTTGGCGGCTGGAAGGGGGCTTCGAGCGAGCGGCAGCCGCCGATGTACTTCCGGCTGGGGGGCGGGACAATCAAGGGGGTGAGCAAGCCGGGCGAGATCATCTGGTCGCGCATTTTCGTGGAGGGAGGAAAGTTGAAGATGGACCTGGGGCGCGGGCAGGCGGTGTGGTTGCCGGAGGCGGAAACCCAGCGTCGCTGGGAGGCGACGACGCCGCAGTGGCCAATCATGCACGCGGTGACCTATGGCGTGGATCGGGACCAGATGATGGGACGGCATAAGGCGAACCATCTCAATGTCGTTTACGCCGAGAGCCCGGCCGCGGCGGACAAGGCGCTGCTGGCCCGGGCGGCGATGGCCGACGCACTGGGGATTGAGGTGGCGTTGTGCGGAAAGCGGAAGAATGGAAAAGGGTGGGGAAGGGATCGCTGACGGGCCGGATTTGGGGTCCATCGTCCGTTTTGACGGGGGTGGGGGATTCGGCTAGTATTTGGCATTCACCCGGAGAGGTGGCAGAGTGGTTGAATGCGCCGGTTTCGAAAACCGGTCTACCGCAAGGTAGCGGGAGTTCGAATCTCCCCCTCTCCGTTTTTCTGATTGTCTAAAAACAAGGGTATGGCAAAAATGCCCTGACATATCTCGCCCCAGTCGTTCCTGTCAGGGGTATAAAAAAGCAGACCAAACGAGGCAGAAAACAGGTCCATTATGTTACCTCCTGGGGACAGGCCACTGTCGGCCTAAATCTGATCACCCATGGCAGATGGCGGGTCATCGGTACGCAAAAGAGATTCACCAAGTCGGATGAGCACCTCGCTATTGCCAAATTTAGGAAATTGACCTCCTCCGAAGCCGAGCAAGAGGTGTATGACCGAACAGTTTGGCGCAGCCAAAGCAGTCTCTCTCCAGCCCAGATCTGGTCGTATGTTGCAGAGAAAATCCGAACCAGACTGCTATGCACAATTAATAGACATGGCTCGCTTCTAACTGCCAAAGGTGAGCACCCAGAAGGCCCGGAACAATATTACTGCGATAACCAGGAGGACAATGGCGGCGCATCCGTACCCTAAAAAGGCGCAACCTCCTTTAACACATCCAGAAGGAGAGGTGGCATTTGGTGACGGTGTTATTTCCTCCCCTCGCATGAAGTTTTCATATCCGTCGTCCATGCTATCCTCGTCGCTAAGTATATCTCCATCCTATACCAGCCAAATACCTAATGTAATAGCTCATCGAAAAAAAGCCTCTCCCTGTATAGAGCGAAGGAAGGGCTCTCTTTGATCGATAAATGAAGCAATTTAGACTGAGCAAAGGTATATCTTAGGCTATACTTAACTCTGGCGAGAGAGAGGCGATTTCCGGAGATCAAGATGATGCTCGAAGCGAAAGGGTATCACCTAGATCGCACCAGTTCATCGAACTATATTTCCACAAAATCAGGAACAGAACGTTCTATGGTCGTTCCTGTCCTTCACGGAAAGGCAGACTCAGTGTATGTCAAACAAATCCAAAAGCTCTAAAGCTTTGGATCGGCCATTTGATCCAGCACTTCTCTGTAAAGCCAAGGCTCTGGCAGCGAATTGCGAAATTATACTCTGGCAGGAAGAGGGTCGGTTTTATGGCCACGGACTGGAATTTCCTCATGTCTATGGCGATGGGGATACTGCCGAAAAGGCGGTTGAGGGTGTACGAGAAGCCATGGTGGCAGCGACGGCATATATGCTGGAAGTGGGGGATCGTCCTCCTGTACCTGCTCAAGAGCAAACTCGCAACGTCCAGGTCAATATCCGCATGAATGCAGAGGAAAAAGAGATCATTACCCCACGGGCCAAACAAAAAGGGTTCCGGAGTATTTCCGGCTATATGCGGTCAGTGGCGACAGGCTAATACCTCCATACAATTTTCTGGCAAAAATTGCTTTGGAAACCGCCTGGGCGCTACCAAAGACTGCGATTCCCCGAATTCAAATTTCCCCCCTCTCCGTGTTTCATGTCTTTTTTCAGCAAGCGGGCGAGGGAAGGGGGATGGCACCATTGGTCCAGGCCGCTTACTTCATGCGTGGCTCGCTGAGTCTGCTTGGCGGAATTGCAAGGCGCTCCAACCGCAGCCCGGTGCGCTACGGATGGCTGTCCAGCGACTCCGCGTAGGGGGGGCGGCGGGACTGACTGGTCGGAGGGTCGCAAGATGGCGATTGCCAATGGCCGGGGGGCGGCCTAAACTGATATATAACTTATGCTTGGCATACACCATTCAACTTACCTTTGGCGCTGTTACAACCGCTCGGCGGATGAGGCGGTGGAGGTGCGGGCGCGAAGCATGGAGGAGGCGATGGAGAAGGCGGCGGCGCTGCTGCACTGTCCCAAGAAGCAGGTGGTGGCGCGGTATCTGCGGACGATCTCGATCACGCAGATCAAGCGCAACGGCAAGACCGAAGATTTCGCCTCTAATTCGCTCCGCCCCTACTGGCAGAAGCGCTACGCAAAATAGCGGCGGTGGAATGGGCCTTGCATTGAGCCAATGGAGGCCTGTGAGGCACGGGCCCAGGGTGGGCCTGTTCGGCGGGAACGGCGATGAAGCAGTTCGACCAGCCGCATCCTCCAGGGGGTTCCGCGATGGGGAGCGTGGGCGATGGGGGTCTTGAGGCCCGCACCCAGCAAATCGGCCAAACGCTGCTGGAGCGAGCCGAAGCGCATCATGCCTCGTTTGCCTCCGTCTGGTCGGACAAACTGATGGGGTGGGCGATTCGGGATCCGGCGTTCAAGACCCAACTGTTCCGTTTCGTCGATACTTTTCCATCGCTGCATGATTCCCAGGAGGTGTATGACCATCTGCGGGATTACCTCAGCCAGCCGGGCGTGACGCTGCCGCCGGGGCTGGGGATCGGGCTGAAGGCAGGGGGACTGCTTCAGGGAATGGCCGCGCGGACGATTTCCTCGCAGGTGGAGTCGATGGCGCGGCGTTTCATCGCCGGGCGGGATGCGGCCGAGGCGTTGCCGGAACTGCGGGCGCTGTGGGATCGTGGGATCGCATTCAGCGTCGACCTGCTGGGGGAGGCGTGCCTGAGCGATGTGGAGGCGGAGGCTTATCAACAGCGCTATCTGGAACTTATCGAAGGGCTGTCCCAGCGCGTGGCGGATTGGCCTGGGCGGCCGATCCTGGAGCGGGACCATCTGGGGGCTATTCCGCGGACGAATGTTTCCGTGAAGCTCAGTTCCCTGACGGCGCGGACCGATCCGGTTGATTTTGATCGAACCGTTGATCGGCTGGTTGAAGCGGTGACGCCGATCCTGCGGGCGGCGGGGGCACGGGGGGTGTTCGTCAACTTCGACATGGAGCACCATCACCTCAAGGAGCTGACGATCGCCACGTTCATGCGCTGCTGCGAGCGGGTGGATTTTCCGGCCGGTCTGGCGATGCAGGCGTATCTGCGCAGCGGTGATGCCGATGCGGAACGGCTGATCCGGTGGGCCAGGGGCCTGGGGCGGCGGGTGACGGTGCGGCTGGTGAAGGGGGCGTACTGGGATTTTGAATCGATCCACGCGGAGCAGATGGGATGGCCAACGCCGGTGTGGAGGCACAAGCGCCAGACGGATGCCTGTTTTGAGCGGATGACGGCCATGCTGCTGGCGGCGACGCCGCGGCGGCCGGGAGAGGGCGGGGTTTGCCTGGCACTGGGGTCGCACAATGCGCGTTCGATTGCCCATGGGCTGGCGTTACTGGAAAAGCTCGACCTGCCCCGGGAGGCGATGGAACTGCAGATGCTTCACGGGATGGCCGAGCCGTTGAAGGCGGCGACGGTGGAGATGGGTTTGCGGCTGCGGGAATACGTGCCGGTGGGGGAGATGATTCCGGGCATGGCGTACCTGGTGAGGCGGCTGCTGGAGAATACGTCAAACGAATCATGGCTGCTGGCCAGCACCAGTCAGAGAGCTTCGCCCGAGGCGTTGCTGGCGGCGCCGGGGGAAGCGGCCGTGGAGATGGAGGCATTGGATGAGGGGGCGCATCGGGCGCGGGAGGCACGGCGGCATGCCCTGAGCCCGGCCGTGGCGGGGGTGGGGGACGGGCTGCCGTTTTTGAATGAGCCGCACCGGGATTTTGCCGATCGCGCCCAGCGAGAGCGATTCGGGGAGGCGGTGCGGCGGATGCGGATGCCCGAGCGCCCATTGGAAGTTGGCGTGGAGGCGGCGGCCGAGGCGGTGGGCGTGGCCGAGGCGGCCTTTGCGGCGTGGCGTGATGCTGAGGCGATTGCGCGGGCACAATGTTTGACGAAGGCAGCGGCGCTTATGCGGGGCCAGCGCGATGAACTGGCCGCGGTCATCGTTCATGAGTCGGGCAAGACCTGGCGCGAGGCGGATGCGGATGTCTGTGAGGCGATTGACTTTTGCGAATTTTACGCGCGCTGGGCGCCGGGGCTGTTTGTGCCGAAGCGGCTGGGACAATTCGTGGGCGAGCGGGATGAGCAGTGGCAGATGCCGCGCGGCGTGGCGGCGGTGATCAGTCCGTGGAATTTTCCGCAGGCAATCTGCATCGGCATGACGGCCGCGGCGCTGGTCACGGGGAATCCGGCGATCGTCAAACCGGCTGAGCAGACGCCGACGATCGCCCGGCTTAGTTGCGAATTGTTCTGGCAGGCGGGGGTGCCGCGCGAGGTGTTGCAATGCCTGCCAGGACGGGGGGAAACGGTGGGGGCGGCGCTGGTGCGCGACCCGCGCGTGGCGCTGATCGCTTTTACCGGCTCCAAGCAGGTAGGGCTGGAGATCCTGCGCGCGGCGGCGGAGGTTTCGCAAGGGCAGCCGTTTGTCAAAAAGGTGATCTGTGAAATGGGGGGAAAGAACGCGATCATTGTGGATGTCTCGGCGGACCTGGATGAGGCGGTGGCGGGGGTGCGGGACTCGGCCTTTGGATACGCGGGACAGAAATGCTCGGCATGCAGCCGGGTCATCGTGCTGGAGCCGGTGTGGGAGGCATTTGTGGCGCGGTTGATCGAGGCGACGCGGACCCTGGTCATCGGCGAGCCGGCCGACCCGGGCACGGACATCGGACCGGTGATCGATGAGGAGGCGGCGGAGAAAATCCATCGCTATATCGACATCGGGAAGCAGGAGGGGAAGCCGGCGCTGGCGGTGTCGCCGAGCCGTGCGCGGAGCGAAGCCGGGAAGCCGTTCGTGGGGCCGCACATCTTCACCGGGATCGAACCGCAGCACCGCCTGGCCAACGAGGAGGTGTTCGGCCCGGTACTGGCGGTGATGCGGGCACGGACCTTTGAGGAGGCGCTGGAGATCGCCAACGGCACGGCCTACAAACTGACCGGCGGAGTCTATAGCCGCAAACCCTCACACCTGGAGGCGGCGCGGCGATCGTTTCGAGTGGGGGACTTGTACCTGAACCGGGGCACAACGGGAGCGCTGGTGGGGCGTCAGCCGTTTGGCGGCTTCGGGCTGTCGGGAGTGGGATCGCAGGCGGGAGGGCGGGATTATCTGATCCAGTTTACCCTGGCCCGGGCCAGCTGTGAAAATACGCTGCGGCGCGGGTTTGCGCCGACGGAAACGGGCTGATGCCGGAATATCAGGCGATGAAATGGGGCAAGGGGATTGAAAAGCCGAAGGAGGGATTTGAACCCTCAACCCCCGCTTTACGAACGAATCGGCCCGTCTCTATATAAACCGTAACCTCTTGTGTTTACGATACATCTGGAAGTTGAGAATTGCAAGTATTTTGCTCAAAACTGCCCGATTTCGGGCCATTTCGAGTAGACTACTCGTCTTGCTTTTGGCCTATTGAGCCTCCAGCATGGGCGGCCTCCCGGCGCGATGACGCCCAATACATCCTCTCCACATTTCAGGGCACGATCGACCAGGAAGAAAGTACCTTCGCTTCCACCAGCGCCGCTTCGCGGATTCTGGAGGCGTATGATGGGCTGGCGAAAAAGTAGGGGCGGAGATAATCTCGTACTAGTGTGGGGTTTGCCCCACCAGCGTGGCAGACGCAGAGCGGACGGTGGTGGGATAAACCCCTAAGACTCGGCTTGCGCTTCCGGTGACACGCTCCGCTCCTCGATCTTCAACTCGGCATTGGGGTCGCCAAACACCTCCCAGTTGTCCTTGTATTCAAGAATGTCCTTGCGCGACACGCTGTACCACTCGGAATTTTTCGCTTTGCTGTATTCTATCTTTCCCTTCACGACCTCACTGGGAACCACGAAGTATTCCGGCGACCCCGGTTGTTCCTTCGACTCCAGATTAACCAGGACGTACACATGCGTCGGCGAAACCGGTGTGTGCTTGCCCATCAGCCAGAATGTTGATTCTGTCGCGCGTGCCGAGTTTGTCTTCACCTGAACGGAGAAGGCCCGTTGACACGCCTGATCGGTTACCAAAATGTCGGCAGCCACGGCACTGCGCGACGTGGGCGACGCAATGAAGCCAAGCCGGCACATCTCGCTTGCGACAATATAGACGCCCCGCATGCCTGTCAGTTGTCCTTTCATGTGACCTCCGCAAGATAACTACTATTTTCCCGATGACCCTCCGTAAAACAAGGCTTTTAGCACCACCAGCGTGGCAGAAGCAGAGCGTATGGGGGTGGGGTAGCCGTACATCGCCAGCCGCCGCCGCACCTTGCGCCGCAGGTCGGCCCGCACCGATTCCCGCTGAGCCCAGTCGAGCTTGGGCATCTTCTTCACTATCTCCACTAGCGCATCGTAGAATGCTGCTTCTTCGCTTCTCACACCCACCGGGCCAGTTCCAGCAATTGTGCGATCATTTCGGCGGTGGTGATCTGCTGGTTCGTGTAGCCGACCATCGCCTTCTGGAGCGATTCGCGAAACTTGCGCGCCTGCACCAGGTTCGTCCGCTCGCTGATCTTTATCTGATGAGTCAGCAGTTTTCGAAGCGTCTGCAGCGCGAGGTTGTTTTGCTCCAACGCGCTGACCCGGTTCAGAAAATCATCGCTGAGGATGTCCAGCCGCGCGGCATAAAGTCCGGCAGTGGCGAAGAGGTCAAGATATTCCTACCCGTCGGCATCCCACAGCCGGCATCCCTACCCGTGGGTCACGGCGATGGGAAGTCGGCAGAAAATTTGGTTCAGGGCGCTTTGGCCGCGTTGAACAATGGTGGGCATAGGGGCTATCCATTGCGGGGGAGGGATTAAAGAAGAGGATCCGATTCCCAGGGCCAAACGCCCGTGCCACTTTCAAACCGACGCACCCCCACGTGCGTGGGGAACATCGATCCCCAAGAATCTCAAACAGGCACGAAGCCGGTTCACCCCCACGTGGGTGGGGAACATACGATCATCGGGCAGGCTGGCAGGGCCTCGTTCGGTTCACCCCCACGTGCGTGGGGAACATCACGCTCATCGAACAGCCGATCATTTCGCCGCCGGTTCACCCCCACGTGCGTAAGGAACATGTGTTCAACATCCCCGCCCCCAATGCCCATCCCGGTTCACCCCCACGTGCGTGGGGAACATGCCGTCGCCGCAATGTCGGTGTCGATCATCGCCGGTTCACCCCCACGTGCGTGGGGAACATAGCGAGACGTTGCCACCGGCGTCGGTCGCCAGCGGTTCACCCCCACGTGCGTGGGGAACATGGAAAACCCCGCCCTCGGCCGCGGGTCGTTGTCGGTTCACCCCCACGTGCGTGGGGAACATCCCTCCCGGCCATACTCGGCCGCGTAATACCCCGGTTCACCCCCACGTGCGTGGGGAACATGGATATACACTCGATTATGTCAACAACCATGCCGGTTCACCCCCACGTGCGTGGGGAACATCGAACCCGAGATTCCCTCGGCGAGCCAGGCAACGGTTCACCCCCACGTGCGTGGGGAACATCTCTTTCGTCTCAATGCCATGAAGGGCGATCACGGTTCACCCCCACGTGCGTGGGGAACATGGCTTCGTCCCGGGCCTCGGCCCGGCAGTCGTCGGTTCACCCCCACGTGCGTGGGGAACATCTGTATTTATAACCCCTTGCGGGTTACTTCCCCGGTTCACCCCCACGTGCGTGGGGAACATCTCGACGCCACCTTCTATGACCTGCGCCACACCGGTTCACCCCCACGTGCGTGGGGAACATATCACGCACGGTCTTGGCGATGCGGGCGGTGTCGGTTCACCCCCACGTGCGTGGGGAACATGGCCGGCGGCTTTTCACCGATGCTGAAATCCGCGGTTCACCCCCACGTGCGTGGGGAACATTTCCCCCTTTTTTCGCGCCAGTCCCCGTCATACGGTTCACCCCCACGTGCGTGGGGAACATCATGGTCCCGCCGTTCTTGGTCGGCACCGTGAAGGTTCACCCCCACGTGCGTGGGGAACATTCCCCCAGCCGCTTCAGCTTGCGGATCAGTTCCGGTTCACCCCCACGTGCGTGGGGAACATGAATTAGCTTCTCGCGATTACAAAAGCATGGACGGTTCACCCCCACGTGCGTGGGGAACATACGCAATCGGCGGGGCGGCAATGGTATGGCATCGGTTCACCCCCACGTGCGTGAGGAACATGGAACCACCTGATGACCACCATCAAGGGTACATCGGTTCACCCCCACGTGCGTGGGGAACATGTCCAATTGTTGAGAGGTGGGGGACGCCAAATCGGTTCACCCCCACGTGCGTGGGGAACATGGGATACCTGGGATGCTGATCGTATCGCGTGGCGGTTCACCCCCACGTGCGTGGGGAACATTTGTCGGCGATCTCATCCAGCCGCTTGCCGATCGGTTCACCCCCACGTGCGTGGGGAACATTGCAGGTCATCCAGGCTGATGCCACGCAGAGGCGGTTCACCCCCACGTGCGTGGGGAACATGTCTATCGCGGCCTGATGGAGCCGCCCCACCGCGGTTCACCCCCACGTGCGTGGGGAACATGCTTCCACGATTGCCACGGCGGTGTGGAACGCCGGTTCACCCCCACGTGCGTGGGGAACATACTGGATTTTTAGTCGCTGGCGCGGGTTTTTGCCAGCTTAATGCCATCGAAGTCTTCGATCAGGCGTTTGGTATTGCCGCTGGTCAGGATGGTGAAGCCCTGTTCGTTGTTGTAGGGATGAATGAGTATGGCCGCGCCGCCTTTAAGGCTTTTACATACCCGCTGCCAAAGGCGCTGACGGACACGGGCGGAAAGGGTTCCGACAAACAGGCCGGTGTGCGGCTGGAGCATCCAGCGGGTCAGTTCGCCGCGCAAACCTGGCGGGACGCGTTGGAGAATCATCACGACCATTGTCAACCTCCGCTTTCCGGCGCGCCGCCGCTGTGCGTGGCAAGGATTTGTCCAATGGGGGCTTCGGCGCCAAAGCCAGCCGGGGTCCACCAGTCGGCCGGGAGTGCCGGATCGGCGGCATATTCATCTTCGGCGGTTGCCGAGACGGTATCGATATCCAGCAGGCGGGCGATATCGGGGAGGATGCGGCGGTTGAGCTTTCCTTCGTGGAAACGATCGCGGCAGGCCAGGCGGACGCGGCGGTCCAGGTCCTGCTCTCCCTGGGCGGCGGCGGCGAAGGCCAGGGGAATGGTGAAATCGACCTTGTACAGGTCGGCGACATCATAGACGAAGGAAAGCTGCTTGCCGCTGTGGATGAATCCCAGGGCCGGTGAATAGCCTCCGGAGAGAATGGCGGCATGGCACAGCCCGTACAGGCAGGTGTTGGCAGCGGAGAGGGCGCGGTTGACCGGATCGGCCGCATCCCAGTTCTGCCGCTGGTAGTTGCGTCCCTGCCATTCGATGCCGTTGGCCGCGGCGGCATCGGCGTAGGCCTGGCGAACGCGGATGCCTTCCTTGCCGCGAAGCTGCTGGAGGGTCAGCGCCTGCAATGCATCATCCTGTACATCCGGGAAGCGCTGCAGGTACATGCGGACGACCACCTGAAGCCGCGTCAAGGGGCTGGCCAGGAGCATCGCCTGGCGCAGCAGGTTGCGGCTGTGTCCCGCGCCGCCCTGGCCGTGGGCGTAGAAGCGAACGGCATGTTCGCCGGTCCAGATCAGCAGGCAATTGCTGTCGGCGGCTGTCTTCACCGCTTCGTGGGTGATGCTGGTACCCGGCCCCAGCAGCACCACGGCCAGGGCGGCGGCGGGAACCGATACCGTGCCATCGGCGCGATGAAAGCACAGCGCCTTGTCTTCCCGGTCCACGACGGCGTGCTCGATGTACAAATAGGTGAGCTTGTCGTCGAAGCGAGGCAGGTCTCGCAGGTCCATCTGGCGGCGGTTTCCCATATTGGGAATATTCGGTTGTCAAAGAGCGCGGCCTTGAGCCGTTCATCCATTGCCAGTGAGGCACCTACGGGATCGGCACGATCGAGAGCAGCCCGAAGCCGAAGGCCTTGGCCGGTCCGATGCCGCAAACGAGCAACTTCTTCAGTTCGGCGACGTCGCCCACTTGAAACACGCCCTCAAATAACACCGACCACCATTGCATGCGCTGATTCGCTTGTGGTTCATGCTTTGTGCGCCAACCATGCGCCCAGCCCGGGGTGAATTGCGTCAGGCGGATGGGTGAGCCAGCCGCATCCGCAAGCTTGCTCCGCAACCAGGTAGCATGATCCTCGAGTGTCGGATTGATGCGCTTTCGCCTGCCATTGGACGAGCCGTCCTGGACCTTGCGGGTAGGATTGGCGCGCAGGCGGAATCTCACAAGGTCGCCGGATACGATTCGATGCGTCTGCGTGGGGCTGGCGAGCACAAGGGCCTCGCCTTCAAGTTCAATGCGGACGGGTTGAACTTTCGGGGGAGCAGCCAGCAGAAACGAAGCGTTGCCCACCGGTCTGCCCCGCTCATCCACAGTATCTTTAGTCAGTCCAAAGGCATAATCCCAATCCGGAGCCTTCTCACCAGCCGATTGGATGATAATGACGGGCCGGCGCACGCCACGGGTCTGGTCGATGGGGTAGTCGATACGGAACAGGAAACCCGCCTCATCACTGCGAAGATGATGGACATCGCCGGTGTCAGGCTTGCCAGGCAGATCCCGCAGGTTGCTCAGAGCCGTCTCACTATAAGGTGCGCAGTACGCATTGAAGAGCTGGTCTGTTGATTCGGGAACCTTCGATGGAAATGCCATGCACAGCCGCTGGTGGACGCGATAGAGATTTCGCAGCCAGCGGCGGGTGATGTTCCAGTCCGGCCGGTCGGGATTGTCGCCGATGTTGATGAGCAGATGGGAGTGAAACATCGTTCAATCCTCCTCCTCGAGTTGCTGTCGCCGAACAGCCTCGGGCGCTTGGCGTAGAGCGCGGCGGCGGCCTTCCTCGCTGCGGAATCGCACGATTTCATCCCGCGTTCGCAGAATATCGTCGCGCCAGCAGGCTTCGCAGGGATCGATGCGGTCCAGTCCCATCCCCAGGCCGTATTCGATCATGGTGACGGCATCGTGGCACAGTCGGCAGAGGGAGCGCAGCTCCTCAATCTGCTCGTTGCCCCCTGCATGGCGGTAGGTGACATGCTGGACCGTGGTGGCGGGGGATTTGCAGAAGACGCACAGGCCATGGTCGTGCAGCAGCCGGCGCGGGCGCATACCGCGCGGCTCTTTTGTGATCGTGCCCGTTGTTTCGTTCTTAACATCGATCAGCGATTCGCTCGTCCAGTCCGAACTGCTGTAATTGGCGCGCGGGCGGGGCGGCGGGGGCGTGCGCTGCTGCAGCGGCTGGCCGACCGACGCGCTGACCACGTCGCGCATCACAAATCTGGCCTCGTGTGCCGGCGGATCGAACGAAAATGGAACGTCGTACCACACTTGGGCCTCTTGAGGCGCAACCGGCTGGGATTTACTTTCGCGCCACTCGAACAGGCACGACAGGCCAATGGACGCTCCGCGGGGCGCATCCTCCTGGTATCTCGGAGACCACGGCACGGCGCTGAGGGCGGCCTTGAGATCACCTTCCACCATCGGATTGGTCCATGTCTCGCCCTTGCGTGGCCGAGTGAAAACGGGCAGCGACGGTGGACACGACTTGCGGCCGAGATACAGTGCCCACTGGGGGCGGCTAAGGGCATCGGCGACCTGCTGGACCATCGCGGCATCACCCTGCAACGCAACGAGAAAACTGGCATCGGCCAGATATTCCCGGCGGGTGATGAGTGTTCCCTGAGCCCCGGTCTTGATTCCTCCGCCGGCCGTGGTCATGCCTGTGCCCGCGCCGACGGTGTGCCAGTCCCACCAGCGCGTGCCGGGGCGATCGATGCGCACGCCCATGTTCAGCTCATTGAGTTTCGGAAGGTGCTTGCATGCCGCCTGGCGCGACAGGCCCATGGCGCAGCAGATCAGCCCCAGGACGCCCGACTTGGTCGGCGCTTCCATGGTGCGTCGGATGACGAACTTGGAGGGATCGCCCCAGGACTGGAGCGGGCCTTCGAGGCGCAGAAATAGGGTATTGGCCTGGCTCATTGGGCTGCTCCGGCGGCGGCAGGCTGATCCGGCTTGACTTTTGCCATGACGCCATTCACGAACTCCGTAAAGTTCCCGAAGTTGCCCATTTTTTTGCGGTCATCCGCGATGATGGGCTTTTCATCTTGATTCGCGCGATACGTCAGCGCATACCGGTTGGACGGCGAGAACCAGAATCGGTCTGCCTTGATTCCATATCCGTCGGCGATTTCATGCACGTATTGCCCAAGCCGGGCGATGCTTTCGCCAATCAGCCCGCCCTTCGCCCTTTCAGGAACCGGATCGGCAAATGCGTTGGCGTAGCTCACCGGGGTGCGGGAGTCGGTCTTGACCTCCACGAGAATACCGTCCGGACAGTTGAAGGCCGCGAACGCGTGCTGCTTGCCGGAGGGGTGGGCCTTTGCCGCGGCTTCAAGGAAACATTTGACGGTCTTGGTCGCAAGTTCCTCGTCACCACCGAGGTTTTTTAGCAGTTGCTCCCAGTCAATGGAGAAGTGCTTGTAGAAACAGGCGGAATTGAACATGGCCTCGCCGGGATGAGCTGCGCCGGCATCCGGGCCGGGCACGTCGTCCGCGGCCGTGAAGTAATCGACTTCGTTTACAACTGCGTGGGTGGAAAGCGCGTGCGCCGCGGAAAGCGCCGCTTCAACCGTGAATCTGCCCTTGAGGCTTTCGAACGGGCCTTTGGCGGCGAACTCCGTCATACGACCACAAAGGGCGATGTCAGGGGTTTTGACGAATTACCCGATGATTTGCGCAAAGCGATCGCCCAAGTTGTTGTCTCCGTCGCGCAACGCAGCGCCCATTTCGTTAATGACCGATTGGGGCAGAAAAAATATGACATCAGACCTATATACCTCGCGCTCATCCAAGCCGACGCCACCGTCTTTAAACACCTTCTGAATTGCGTCGAGATGGGCTTGTTCGGGTGCATTGCCAGGACCAGCGGCGGCTCTGGCAATTTCTTCAATCAGCCGCCGTGTGCGCACGCCGCCGTCTCGTTCCAGCGCCGCGGCGAACTCCGGGCTGCGGCGAATGCTGCGCTTGAGGCATTGGCTGGAGATGCGCGCCCGTGTGACGCCGCCGAAGATGCAGGTCTTGGGCGCGCCCAGGTCATCGCGGTTGAGGTTGGATGGGCTGTGGTTCTGGATCATGTGGATCTCAATCAGCATGGTTTGCTCCTTTTGCTTTATGGGTGGCGGCATGCAGGTACTCACATGCCCACAGGTCCTGCGGAGTGCGGTGTGACTCGCGACAGCGGATGAGGGCTTCGTGCGCGTCTAGGCGGCCTTTTTGCCAGGTATCGTCGGTATTGAACTGTCTGTCCCACGCGGACAGGTCATCCAGCAGCAGCGCCCAGTCGATGCCTTTGATTCCGGCGCCATGAGGCACGCGTCCCAGGACTGCCCGGCCGACCTGATCCAGCGCCCACGTCAGCCGTGGCTCGATATCGGTTAGCGACGAGCAGATGACGGCGTCAAAGCGGGTGCGGAAGCGATTGCGCTCGTGGTAGTCGGGCGGGTCCTGCGGTTCGCATTCGCCCAGCACCGCGGGCAGGGACGGCCCAAATCCCGACTCGGGCCTGAGATGGGGAATCATCGATGCGGCGAACAACTTGGCCACAAGCCACGACACTTCGCATCGGGGGGTTCGCGCATTGCTTTGCCGCAACGGCCACCAGCGGCCAGTGAACAAGTCAAAGCCCGCCACCGTGTGGTCCAGTGGTTGACCGGCGAGACGGCGCAGGGCCGAGCGCTCTCCTTCCTTGAGATCCGCAAGCTGTTGGATGAAGTCGACGGCGGAGCTCACGATCCCTCCTTTTTCTTCTGCCCTTGGCGCTTCGGCTTCTTGGGGGCGGCTTCACTGTTGCCAGCGGGTGCAGACGATGGATCGTCCGTCTCCGTCAGCTCATGGATGGCCTTTCTCAGCAGATCATGGGCAGCCTGCGCCGCAGTGCGCCGGCGCAGCGGTGAACCGGCAGTGGTGGAGGCGATGACCTGCTCGGTCAATGGCTGATAGATTTCACGGAGGAAATCTGCGTCGTTAGCCGTGTCCAGAGTGGCACGAATCCGCGTTTCCGCCTCTGGCGTCAACAGTACAAGGGCCGCCTTGACTTCGGGATGCTCGCGTCCGGGATTTGGGGTGACGCGTTTGAGCAGATTGCCAAGCATCTGGCTGCAGTCGGGTGGGAGTTTGGCCTGATCCTGAGTAACGGGATCTGGGAGTTCCAGGGATCTGGCATCGTGAAACACGAATTCTTTGACAATCGGGCCAATTGCGACAGCTTTGACGGGCCGCTTATTACGTACTCGCACGGCGTCGCGCCAGAATTTGCAAGCATGCTCGGCTACGTCTTTGATGAGAGCAGGCAATCCAATGGCCTCAGTTTCCTTAAGAAGGTGAGGGTCATCGACCCAGAATTTCTTCACCTGGGAATCTTCAGGATTGAGATTGGATTGCTCTTCCCTCGTGGGCTTCTTCGTCAACTCCTTGCGAGCCTCGATGTTGCCTGCGGTATATAGTTGATCGCAGATACGTGCAACCTTTGCGGCGTCGCTTTCGCCACGGGGTGCTTGCTCCGTAATTGAATCCGCTTGCGCGATTAACCCCATCCTGCATTTGTGAATGAGAGAGGCGCTTTTCACAACCTTGTTCGCCCACTTTCGCCGATCAGTATTCTTTGCCTTGTAATCCACGTGGAGTTTCTGAAACTCGATCAAGACATCCTTACCGAATTGTTGGCCGGAAGTGGTGGGTGTGGGCCACCCCTTTGCGATTGCCAAATGTTTGACCAAGATACCGGAGCGCCCGCAGTTCGCGCACTGGCCGCTGTCCGCCACGTTAAGCCAGAGTTTCCGGGGCCGCCATGCGAGATAGGAGATCGCATCCGGCGCATCTGGTGGCCTCGTTGATAACCACGGTGGGGGGACGGTTGATGCGTCTTCCTTCGGCAGATTTGCAACCAGCGTCAGAAGCAGATTCTTTTTCTCCTCAAAGGCATATGCCGCTGAGGCGGGGTTGACGGATGCCGGATAGAAACTGTTTGCCGGAGCCCAGACCGAGAGACGTAGAATGCCCAATGTACAGCACGCGGGGCAGAATCCATAAGAGCCATCATGAATGACATGACGCATATGATTCAAGGAATTTGCGCCCGGGAATTCGGCAAGCAAGTCGGCGACTGGCCGGGAATCATTGTCCCGAATCCCCTCGTCCTGATAGAACCGTTTCCCATCCCCGAGCAGATTGAAGGCCGCTCTGTTGTCTTGGAGCTTTTTCAGCCAGTCCACTGGAATGCCGTTGGCGCTATTGAGGCTGGCGGGATCAGCATCACTGATGTTCGGCCTGCACCACAGCAGCACCGCCAGCAGGAACCGCAGAAGGGCCACGCGGTCCATCGGGTTGCTGGCCGCGATCTGGCGAATTCTCCCCGAATCGGTGAAGGCACGCAGAACCCCGACCCGCGCGAACCGCCCATTCTCATACAAGACCGGAATCCAGTCCTTATCCAGCAGATTGAACACCTCATCGTGCATCGTCCGGGCTCCTTTGTGAATTGCAGACCGTTCGTGGCCATGTTGCGGCGGCGAGCCGATCGCAGGCGATCCGGACCGCCAAACTTGCCCCCGCGATATGTGCAATCTCCCCTGCCTCTTGCAACGCCTCCAGTACTGAGCAGGTGCGGACAACTTCGCAGGGATCCATGGCCTCCAACCAGGGAGATTCAAGCACATTTGGGGGTGTGGCATCGGTTTCGTCGGGATTGACCATTCCTTCCTCCTGACGATTAGAACGCCCTCGCTGGAGCGGTATCGGGTGCTGAAAACTTGAGACACCCCGGATCTGCTTCTGGCGAAATAGACGGCTTAAGGTTCATTTTGTAGCAGGCTGAACTGCAACGGGCAAATTTTTGTCGCACAAATACAGCTTCACGATTTCACCCTGAGATGCATCGGTCAATTTACGCATGCTCGCAGGCCTTGGTACGCGGATATTGGATTGCTCCGCCGAAATTCCGTGCGTGCTTGGTCCGGGGAATAAATCGCTCCGTATCCGGCAGGCTTTCTGCGGTGAGTACCCCGGCTGCGCCGGTAAGGCCGCCGGTTCGCCATCACCGTCCCATTCCAGTTCCTTGATCTCCTGCGACGAACTTCCGACGATGCCCTGCAGGCCGCCCCAGAAGCTGGTAGTGGATTCGATGACGCGGTGGATCTGCTGCTCGCGTTTGGCCCACTGTTTGAGCGTCACCTTCTTCTCCTTGATCAGATCGTCGCGCATTTCCTTGAACGCGTCCGGCTCCTTTCAAACGCGCTGTAACCTCTTTTGTTTGTGATTCATTTTCAATTGTAGGGTTCCAAGTAATTTACTAGAAACTGCCGAATTTCAGGCTATTTCGAGTAGACTACTCGTCTCGCTTTGGCCTATTTGGCTGCCAGCGTGTGTGGCCGGTGGCTGACATGCTCATGCTGCTTTAACACGGCTAAACCAGCTTCGGTGATGGCCACGCCCTTGCGTTGGGTGCCAGAGGGATGGCCAATAAGGCCGGCTAATTTCAAGCGTGCTACAGAGGCGCGGGTCGCGGCTTTGCGGTAACCGGCATGGGCCATGAGATCCGCGAACCGCAGCGCGACTTTGGGCTGGGCCGCCAAGGCTTCCAATACATCCATATCCTGCTCCGCCAAGACCGGTTCATTGGTGGCCGGCGGTGGTGCGATGGCGGTGTGTATCTGCCGCTCAAATATTCGTTCGATGGGCAGGATGATCTTGCGGTCTTTGATCGAGATTGTCTGCTCCAGTGACAGCACGGACTGCCAGGACGCCGGCCTCTGCTCCGGGGGCAACATGTGTTCCAGATGAAGAATGGCGGCGTTGTTGGTCCCCTTCAATCGCGTGGCTTTATCCAATACCGCTGGACCGTCGGGCCAATGCAGGCCGCGCACCAGAAAAACATCACGAGATTGACCTTGATGGGCTACACGTCCAAGAAAGCAGATTCGGCCGGGCACATCATCCGGCCACTGATCCGTGAGATTCAGGAGTTTGCGAATCATGGCCTTGACGCCTTCAAAGCTGGGCGCCCATTGCCAGGTTCGTTCCTGCTCGACTGTGTGGATGCCGCACGAGTTAAAGCGGCAGTCGTAAAAGCCCATGATGCGGCCTCCGTGCCGCGCATCGGGCAGCCAGAGCGGTTCCACCCAGTCCGGCTCTTCACACTCCCACAGCCATACAAGCGCGGAAGGCTCCGTCTGGCGTAAAATGCCCTGCCCCAGGAAGAACTCCATCGCTCCCTTGTGCCAGGGACGCATGACGGTGATCTCATCATAGCAGTAGCAGATATCCTCATACCGGTCTAAATGATCCAGAAACTGTCGCAGCAACTGGGTCAAGTGACAGTCCCCAGCGACGGAGATATTTGCGGGCAATTTGATCATGGTAGTTATCCCTCAAAGAGCAGCGATCAGGCGTGCCGATACTGAAAGTCAGGTGTTTGGGGCGCTGGTTGTCGACGCCGGCAAAGATCAATCGGAACTTCGCTGAATTGGCGAACACTTCGTTCAAGGGATGTCCAGAGGACCGGATGGTTTGCAGGATCATCTCATGGATGTTATCGCGTGATTGAGCACGATCATCAGTGGCGAAGATAAGGCGTCGTTTCCATCCATTGCTGCGGCGCAGACCAAGGCAGATCTCCCGCAATTCCACCCGATGAATGCCATCGGCCGGATCGACCGGCAAGGACAGATCAGGAGACAGTAGCGGCGACAGGTCATACAGCTTCAACGACACCTGCGGCGGCAACTCCGGCAGGCCGAGGATGGCGTAGCAGAAACAGCCGGCTAGCACCTCGACCTGCTCGCGGCCGCCAGGGGCGAGGGTTTCCAACAGGCCATCGTCGGGCCGATAGACGAAGATGATCTCAAAGGCGGACTTGCGGCTGCGGCGGAGGAATTCTCCTTTCTCGTTGTAGCCCAGATCAGCCTTGGCGTGATCCTGTGGATAGGCAAAAAAGCAGTAGCGCGTCGGCTGAGAGCGCAGATAGAAATCGATGTGGCAAAACCT
>JBIQLO010000030.1:0-23636 GCA_044464175.1 Planctomycetaceae bacterium
GAAGGGAACCTTCCGTCGAGCCGCTGCGCACGGTGCGGTCGATCTCCAGGCTGCGCCAGCTGCTGGCGTCGATGCTCAGGAAATCCTCAGTGTCGTGCTTGCGCAAAGAGCGCAGGTGGGGCAGGGCCGATTTCTGCGTCTCCTCCAGGTAGCTCAAAATCGCGCCGGCCGCCAGAACCCCGGCCTCATCCTCGGCAAAGCCGAATCCCTCGGCCGAGCGAACCTGCCATTGCCGCTGCAACTGCTCAGTGGCATGGTGCGCGGTGAACTGCCATCCGGGCCGCGGGCTCATGGCGGTGATTCCCAGGTCCGCGATGGACTGGCTGATCGGATGCGGCTGGCCGCTGGGCATCTCCGGCACGATCACCTCGGCCGGACCCAGGCGGGCCAGTTCATCCAATATCTGCTGTTCGTGCCCGCTGAAGGCCAGGAAATTGCCGGTGGAAAGCTCCACCCACGCCAGCCCCGCCTTGTAGCCGTGGGTCTTGCCGATGCCGAAGGCGACGGCCGCTAGATAATTATCGCGGCCTCCTTCCAGCAGGGGGTCATCCGTCAGGGTGCCCGGGGTCATGAGGCGCGTCACCTCCCGGCGCACGACCCCCTTGGCCTGCTTGGGGTCTTCCATCTGCTCGCAGAGGGCGACCTTGTGCCCGGCGGCGATCATCCGGCGGAGATATCCCTCCACGGCGTGGTAGGGAACGCCGGCCATGGGAATGGCGTCGGCCGCGTCCAGCCCCCCGCGCGAGCGGCTGGTGAGAGTGACGCCCAGCACCCGGGCGGCCAAGCGGGCATCTTCCCAGAACATCTCATAAAAATCCCCCATCCGGAAAAACAGGACATGGTTGGGATGCTGCTTTTTGAACTGCTGGTATTGGCGCATGGCCGGCGAGAGGGAACTGTCCGCGCCGGTGGTGGTGTTGTTCTGGCCCATAACCATCGACAAAGTAGGCCCTTGGGGCGCGGGGTTCAAGTCGGCGGCGATGGGTTCGGCTCATTGGGTAATGTGGGCGCCGGGTTTCACGGGGTCAATCGGGGTTTTTTATAGCGCCAAGCCGGATTTGTAGGGGCTTCGGTTCGGATCGTTCATCAATGGGAGCGATGATTCAGAATAAGCGTTAAAGCGCCCCATGGACCGGGGAAGAACGTAATGGTTAGAGGGAGCTACTCTCGCGGATGACCCTTTTGACGGGCAGACGTCTGCTCCTGCTGGGTAAATCGCCGGCAATCCGCCGTTCCCCATAGGAGGCGAGCGCGGATTTTTTTTGCGGATCTCATTGGCTTTGGGTGGCGGAACGATAAAATACCGGGTCCATGGAAGGCGTTTGCGTTCAAAATGAGGGCGTGGGCGCGGCAGGCGAACTGAGGCAACTGGCCGGCGCGATCATGGAGACAGCGCACGAGCCGATGGCGTTGCTGGGTGAAGACCTGCGGGTCATCGCGGCCAGCGCTGCATGCGAGCATCTTCTGGGGGCGGGCGACGGAGGCGCGGCGTGGAAACTGCCTGAACTACGCGCGCTGCTCAAGGCGCTGCCGGATCAAAGGGAGGGGATTCAGAATTATTCGATCGAGATGGAACTGCCGAATCTCGGGCGGCGGGAGCTGCGGATCAACGCGCGCTGTCTGACGCTCAAAGCGGCGGGGGGTGAGAAGGGATATCTGCTGTCGTTTGAGGATGCCACCGACCGCAAGGAGCGCGACCACTTGGCCGCCACGGCGGCCGAAGCGCAGTTTCTCCGACAGGTGATCGAAGCACTGCCCCTGCCGGTGTACACCACGGATGCCCAGGGGCGTCTGACGATGTTCAACCGGGCCGCGGCGCAAATGGCCGGGCGCACGCCGCAACTGGGAACCGACCGCTGGTGCGTCTCCTGGAAAATCTATCGTCCCGATGGAACGCCGCTGCCGCATGGGCAATGTCCGATGGCGGTGGCGATCAAGGAGAACCGCGCGCTGGCGGGGGTGGAGGCGGTGGCCGAGCAGCCGGATGGGACGCGCCGCATCGGCCTGACCTACCCCACCCCGCTGCGCGATGGACAAGGGCGGCTGGTGAGCGCGGTGAACGTGGTTGTGGACATTACTGACCGCAAGCGAACCGAGACCGAGGCAATGACGATGCGCCTTCGGGCCGACGAACAGGTCCGTGAGAATCAGCGGCTGCGGGAGCAATATGAGGCGATGTTCTCGGCCAGCATGGATTTCGTCTATCTCTTCGACAGGCAGGGGCGGTTCTTGTCGGCAAACCAGGCGCTGCTGGATCTGTGGGGACTGACGCTGGAGCAGGCGATCGGGAAAACATTCCTGGAGCTCCCTTATGAACCAAAGCTGGCGGCCAAGCTGCAGTCCCAGGTTGAGGAGGTGTTTGTCACCGCCCGGCGCATCGTCGATGAGACGGAGTACACCAGTCCGGCGGGGGAAGTGGGGTATTATCAGTACATTTTTGCCCCGGTCATGGCCGACGGGCGGGTGAAATGGGTCGCCGGATCGACGCGCGTATTGACCGAACGGCGGCGGGTGGAGCTACTGCAGGCGGGGCAGAACGAGGTGCTCGAGCAGCTGGCCCAGGGCGCGCCGCTGGAGGTGGTCCTGACGTCGCTGGTCCGCTTCATCGAGGCCCGGAGCCCGAACCTGCTTGCCTCGGTGCTGGTGCGCCGGCCGGGCGAGGACCATTTCTGCATGGCTGTGGCGCCGAGCCTGTCGAAGCAGTACATCGAGGCGATGGCGCGGGCGCCCGTGGCGCCGCCGTACCACGGGCCTTGCGGTATGGCCGCGCACCTGGGACGCCCGGTGTACACCAACGTCGCCGGCGATGGGCGCTGGACGCAGGCGTGGCGGGATCTGCTGCCGGGCATGCAGAGTTGTATTTCCAGCCCCATCCGGGTGGGGGACCAGATCGTCGGCGCCTTCGGGCTCTATACCCCCGCCTCGGCCGATCGGGTGCTGGCCGAACCGGGGATTCCGGAGATCGCCACGCACCTGGCGGGGCTGGCGATTCAGCGTAAGCAGGCGGAGGAGGCCCTGGTCGCGGCCAAGGAGGCGGCCGAGAGCGCCAACCGCGCCAAGGAGCATTTCATCGCCGCCTTGAGTCACGAGCTGCGCACGCCGCTGAACGCCATGGCGGGGTGGCTCGAGATTCTCCGCCCCGATGTCGAGGGAAAAGTGGACCTGGAGGAGCTGCGCGAGGGGCTGGAAGTGATCGAGCGGAACCTGTGGGCCGAGAGCCAACTGGTCAACGACCTGCTGGATGTCTCCCGCATCGCCAGCGGCAAACTGCGCGTCGAGCCGGGGGCGTGCGACCTGTCGGCCGTTGTCGGGGCGGCACTGGAGACGATCCTGCCGGCGGCGGCGGAAAAGCACATTCACCTGGAGCGAATCGACGCCGCGGCCCTGGCGCCCGTCTCGGCCGATCCGGCGCGCATTCGGCAGGTGGTCTGGAATCTTCTGAGCAACGCGGTGAAGTACACGCCGGAAGGGGGGCTGATCCGGGTGAGCGTCCATCAGGATGAAAACGAATCGCGCATCGAAGTGAGTGACACGGGGCCGGGGCTGCCCGAAGGGGTGGACCTGTTTGAGGCGTTCACCCAGGGAGAGGCCTCCGGCGGGGGGCTGGGCCTGGGGCTGTCGATCGTCCGCCGGATCCTGGAACTGCACGGCGGATCGATCGAGGCGCGAAATGGCGAATCGGGTGGGGCGGTGCTGACGGCCCGGCTGCCGTCCAACCTGGCGGCCGTGGATTAGGCCCAACTGAGCACCCAGGAAGACAGAAATTCGAAATCCCATGGCCAGCCCGGCAAAGGCCGATATAATCATGCCTTGGAGCCACTGAGGCCGCTGGGCGGCAGAAATCATGAAGAAAAAACCATTTCGTATCGGGATTGTCGGATTTGGACGCATGGGGCGGGGGTTCGTTTCGGCCCTCCAGCAGCACGACGCCTGGGAAATCACCGCGATTTCCGACCGGAGCGCCGAGGCCCGCGCCCTGGCGGCCAAGACCGCCCCGCACGCGAAGGTGTATGCCGATCCGCAGGCGATCTTCGACGATCCGACCATCGACGTCGTCGGGCTCTTTACGCTGGCCGATGCCCGCCCCGGGCACATCCGCTCGGCCCTCAAGGCGGGCAAGCATTTCATCGCCGAAAAGCCGATCGCGGCCGACGTGAAGACCGAGTGGGAGCTGGTCCACGAGATAGAGGCCAGCGGGAAACTGGCGGCGGTGAACATCTTCAACCGCAATGCCTGGTATCACAAGGAGATGCAGGCGTTCATCGCCGAGGGGGAGATCGGCAAGCTGGCGATCGTGCGCGTCTGCCATATGACGCCGGGGCACATGCCGAGCGAAGGGCACGAGCCGGAGGGTCCGCCCTTTCATGACTGCGGAATGCACTACGTCGATGTGGCCCGCTGGTACGCCGGCAGTGAATACGACCGGTGGCACGCCCAGGGAATGCGCATGTGGGGGCACAAGGACCCCTGGTGGGTGCAGGTGCATGGGCAATTCAAAAATGGCGTGGTGTTCGACATCACCCAGGGCTTTGTCTATGGCCACCTGGCCCAGGAAAAGACGCACAATTGCTATGTCGATGTGATCGGCACCAAAGGCATTGCCCGCATGCGCCACAACTTCATCGACGCCACCATCGAAATGCACGGCGTCAACCACACCGTCCGCAAGACGGGCCTGTTCAACGACAAGAAGCTGGATGTCATGGTGGACCTGTTCGCCCGCTCCCTGGCGGCGGGGAAGAACCTGGGGCTGCCCTCGGCTCGCGACAGCGCGGTCGCCTCGGAGGTCGCCTGGGCGATGCTCAACGATGCCGTGGCCAACGAGCCGCCGGTCATCGGAACGCAGAAGGAACTGGACCAGATTCTGGCCCACCGGCGCACGCTGCGCCAGGGATACGGGCTGCCGGTCCGCCCCCAGGAATGCCCGCAAACTCCCGCCCCCATCGGTCAGCCGCCCATCGCCTGCGGCGAGGAGCTGTGCGGCATGCAGGAACAACAACGCAAGGATGAGGGGCGGATGATGTAGGGAGGGCGCCTCGTTCGAAGTACTCGATCCCAAACGCGTCTTTTCGAGCCGTGTCGCGGCTTAGCCGCGTCTTCGAATGATGAATGGATGGAGACTGCCCCTACAGGATTTCTTTCGCAGCAGGTACTCCCGTGAAATTCGGATTGAACGCCAGTTCACTCCAGTTCCTGGGCATGGTCACGGGCGGAGTGAAGGATTCGGAAGACGATCACGACCTGCCCCTCGATGCGAAAGAAAATTTTGTAAGGAAACCGGCCCAGCAACAGCCGGCGAAATCCTCAATAATAGAGGGGAAACTGCTGCGGATTGCCCTCCAACTGGAGCATGGCATCGGCGACGGAGAGGAGCAGTTCATCGCCCAAGCCGGTGCGGTGATGTTCGTACCACCGGCAGGCGGCGCGGAGATCCGCTTCGGCGCGCGGGCGAATGGAAACTTGCTACTTCATCACCGGTTTGCGCTGGAGATGCGCTCCAGGACCTGCCGCCAGGGAGTGCCGGGATTTCCATCACGCTGGAATTCCGCCAGCGCCTCGTCGAGTTGTCGCTTTTCCTCTTCGTCCGGGCCAATGCCGTGCAGGAGATCGGCTTCCTGAAGTTCGCACAACCGCCGCATCAGCCGACGCCGTTCATCAGCCGATAGTCGGGGAAGTTCAGCAAGAATATCCACTGTGCTCATGGTGAAATTCTATCCCGCTAAACGGCGCGGAGGCAACCTGGGCTACACCCCCAGAAACCGGGCCGCGTTGTCGTGGGCAATTTTCCTGAAGACGGCCGTGCTGATTTTCCCCTCATCCCGCCAGCGCAGCAGCAGGTCATGGACAAGCAGGGGCTGCTCGAAGTGGCACAGGTCCGTCCCGAAAAAGAGCCGGTCCTGGAATTCGGTCAGAAACTTCGGCCCGTATTCCTCATCCCTGGCCAGCGCGCTGTGCGAGTCGGAGAGTTCGCCATAGAGCTTGGGATAGCGACGCAGCAGCTTGGGGGCCGACCCTTCGCGCGTCACAGGGCCCTGTTGCGGGGGAAAATAACCCTGCTGACCATTGGGGCGGAAGGGGGGTTTGCGCTGTCCCGGCGTGTCCAGTTCCCCTACCTCCCCCCAGAAAAGCGGGCCGTGCGCCACCACCACCAGGTCGGGGAAGCGCTGCAGCGTGTGCTCCATCTGCGGCAAACCCGGATCATCATACAGCCCGAAATCGCCCCCCACCTGGTCCGAGCCGTCAAAGGTGACCGGCAGCCCGACCGCCTCGGCGTGCTTGAAGAGGTTCTGCACCAGCGGGTCCAGCACCGGCACGTTCAGCATGATCTCGCCGACCCCCTTGCATCCCTTGTCGCGGTAATAGCGGAGCAGGTCCCCCAGCGGCGCATCGGCCGAGTTGGTCAGCGCCCGCGGATCGATGTTGCACCAGGGGATGAAGCGGTCGGGGTGCTGCTGGGCCATCTCCAGGATGTCCTCGTTGGCCTGGGGAAGATAAATCTCGGGACTGACGATCGGCAGGAGAACCCCTTTTTGGATTCCCGCCTCATCGTAGCGCTGCAGGACCTGATCAGGCGTGCAAAACTGCACCACGAAGGGAACCGGGTGGCGATAGGCGTGGCAGTGCATGTCGATGAACACGATTAGTCTCCTTTTTCGCCAAATCCTGCGCTCTTCGCCGGCCCGCGACGGCCCCGACGGGACCGCCTACGGACTGCTTAAGCAAGTTTCTGCACCATGTAGTGCAGCCCCAGCAGATTCTTGAACCCGTGCTTTTCATACACGCGCCGGGCCGGCGCGTGCTGCTCGTTGTCGGCCACGATGACCGCGGCGTACCGCATGCCCGCCGCGTGGAAACGCTCCATCACAAACGCCATCATGGCGTTGCCCAGCTTCCGCCCCTGATGCTCCGGGGCCACGCCGTTGTAGCCGACGGTGCCGAGGCTGCGCTGCATATCCAGCACATACGAGCAGAAGGCGATGATCTCACCCGCCTCCTCAACGACAAAAGTGTGGCAATTTTCGCCCTTAAAGTAGTCCAGCACCGACTGCGCCTGCCATTGGCCCCACCCCCGCCCGCCAATCACGCCGAATTGCGCCTCCATCAGCGCATCGCCCCCGCCGCTCCAGATTTGCCCCACAATCTCTCCAATGCGCCCCGCATCCCCGGGCTCAAAGGGGCGCAACGTGGCCGCGCCGATCCCCAGTTCAATTCTCTGGTCCATGCTCCTCCTTCCCGCAGGTTCCCCGCTCGTCGCCTGCGAAACGAGGATGCATCCTATCGCATGGGCCCAGGGGGACCAAGCCGCCCTCACCCATGCAGCTTGGCCAGCATCGCCCGCACCTTGACCAGCTGCGCATCGACCACCGTGGGATCGGTCCCCACCGGCCACTGATATTTGTCGTTGGCGCCGGCATTGCTGTTGACCGCCTTCACCGCCGTCTCCAGCACCTGCTGCGCCTGGGCCTTCAGTCCTTCATCCTTCGAGGCGGCAATGGCGTCGGCCAGCATGGACAATTCCTCGAAATCCTCCACCCCCTCCCGCGCCGCATCCCAGTGGATGCTGTTGTAAACGGTGGTCTTGTCGAGGAAGGCCGGAGCGTAGGTCGGGCGGGCGGCGGTGTACTCATTCCAGGAGGTGGCCGCCCCGCTCAGGTCGCCGAACGACCAGAACCCTTCCCCGCGCCCGCCGATGGCAAAGACGCGCCACGCCATCTGCCGGTATCCCAGTTGCGGATCGCCCAGCCGCCCCAGGCCGTAGCCGTTGTAAAGCCACAATTCCTTGCCATGCTCCCGCGCAAGCTTCTGGTAAAACTCCGGTGACCAACCTGGATGCGGGCAGAGAATGTCGGGAATCGTAAAGGCCTCCTGGTACTTGGCCTTTGTCGGATCACGCCAGATCGGGTCGGAAAAGAGGATGATTTCGGGCACGGCCGCCTTGATCGCCTCTCCCCACTTCACCAGATGCAGGTCCATCTCATCCCGGCGCGACTCATCCACGGGGCAGATCACCACTCGCGACGGCTTGACGCCCTTGCTCTGCAGGTGGGCGACGATCGCCTTGATCCAGCTTCCCACGCGGGCGTTGAACTGCGGCGTCCCCATCTGAGCGCCGGCGAACGTGTCCCGGCTCTCGATGCTGTAGAAGATGAAATATCGCCGCACCCCCGGCCACATCGCGATCCATTCATCCAGCCGGTCGAGCTTCAGTGGGTTCTTAAGCTGGTCCTGAGCGTCAAAGTCCGAAGCCTTGGGCGTGGGCAGGACCGATCCCTTGGCCCAGGGGGAATCCACAAAATGGGAGCGCATCATGCGGATCGCCGCCTCCCGGTTCTCGGGCGTGATGCCGTAGCTCCCCTTGCCGTCGGTGTAGTCCCACATCCCCAGCGACAGGCGCGGCGTTCCCATCTTGATCTTTGAGACGGCCAGGTGCAGCGGCACGCTGGTGTGGTTCGACCCGCTGTCGATCACCAGTGCGCTGCTGTAATCGCCGGCCGGCGCCTTGCCGGTGTCCACCGTCACCCACACCTTGCCAGTTACGCCGGCGGGAATCTCCAGCGAATAGGCGCCCTGTTTTTCCTCCATCGGCATCAGGGCATCCTGAACCGGGATTCCCTGCTGCGTGTCGGTCCAGATCGCTGAATCGAACTTGATCCAACCGGCCGACACCCCGGCGGGGGGGTTCTCCAGGCGCAATCGCACCGTCATCGGCTGCCCGGTGGCGTTGGTCAGCAGCAGGGCATCCGAGCGAATCTGATCGCCCAGCATGGAAAAATCCAGGGCCGGCGTCCCTTTGGCCTCGGGCCGATGAATCAGCGGCACCCAGGCGTAGCGCTGCCGCTTCCACACCGCCAGCGGCTGGACCCCCGAAGCGGCCATCGCCTCCCCATGCACCGCCAGGATGTCCCGGTGGATATCGTTGAGCGGAACGATGGTCTTGAAATCCGGCGGCAGCGGGTCCATGTCTTCGGCCGCGTCGGCCGCCCTGGCCAGCCGCGCCTCAAATCCCTTCCGCTGGTCGGCACTGAGCTGGCTTTCCTTCATCAGGGTCCGGATCGCGTCAATGTCGGCGATCATGCGCCGGCGGGCGGCCGAGGTGATCGTCTCGTTGGCGACGAAAACCTTGATCGGGGGAATCTCCTTGCCCGCCGGTTGCTCCAGCAGCGACTTGTCGCCGCGCAAGACCTCGATCTCATCGACAAAGACAAAGGTCTTGCCCAGGACCCCTAAGGCGACGTAGCGCCCCCTGGTCTTCAGGTCATGGGTGGTGTAGCGGAAATTGGCGTATCCCTCGGCCGGGGGCTGCCCATTCTTGTGCGACAATCGCACCAGTTCGCCGGCGTAGTGCCAGGTTTTGTTATCGTCGCTGGTGGCCATGTAAATGGCCTCCGGCCAGCCGACGCCCGCCCGCCCCCCGGCCGTGCTGAAGATGATGCCGGAAATGGGCTGCACCGATCCCAGGTCGATGGTGATGAAGACCGGCTTCTTGTGCGCCCAGCCGAGTGTTCCCTTCTGCACCCACAGGGAGGAGGTCTGATGCACCGGGTCCCATTTGGCCCCGCTGCTGGCATAAATCCCGTCGGTCAGCTGTGCCGGATGCCGGTCCCGGGTGTATTCATAGTTGGAAGGGGGGTCTACCTTCACGGTCTTGTGCAGCGCCACGTTCTCACCCGCCGCCGTCCCTTGTGCCTGCGCGCCGGTGGCCAGGAGCAGCCCCGCGCAAAGTCCCACGCCCGCAAACATCCGGTTCAATCGATGGTTCATCGTTCTTTCTTTCTCTGATTTCCCTTACTTGGCCGGAACCCGCCCGATCACCGCCACGCCGCCGGTGATCCCGCTGGCCGAGGTGTTGTTCTTGCTGGTCACCTTCACCGCCAGAATGTTCTCCCCCGCCTTCCAGTAGTCACGCGGCACATGGCGGGAAAACCGCTTGTTCCACCCCTCGTAATAAGGCGCGGGGCCAAGCTGATGCCCGCCAAGCTGGTTCCCGTTGAGATAAATCTCCACATTCCCGTCGGCCGAGCCGAAATAGATACGCGTCTGTTCCTTCTCCTTCAGCGGCGGGAGCGTGAACTTGATGCGGTACCATCCCGGGCCGTGGTAGTCGGCAAACCCCTGCAACTGCCACCAGTTCAAGGTGCTGAGGGTTTTCCAGCCGCTGTCGTCGAAATTCGGCTGGGTCACGCCCTTGTTGAGCAGCTGATCCTTCGGATCGGGGCTGAATCGCCACTCATCCGTCAGCGACGCCAGCACCCGCGCTTCGGAATACTGACCGCTCTGCAGAAGCATGGAGACCTGTTCCGCGCCGGCGAACGGCTTTTGAATCAGAACCTCCCCTTCCTCCTGGTTTAAACCGATCGGCGCATTGCCCGGCACATGCAACACCGCCACGTCCGCCGGCTTGCCCGAGAGCACAAGGGTCTTGGTCCCGGCGTCATATCCTCCCCGCGCCACGGCCGCATCCGCAACGCTCAGGATGTAATTGACTCCCTTGCGCGGCGGGATGCTCAGGTAGTAGGCGTTGCCTGCCTTGGCAGGCACGATCACCGCCGTTCCCGTGCTCAGCACGCCGGCCGCCACCTTGGCCCCCGTTCCGTCCGTGATCGCATAGGAGGCGAAATAGGCGCCTTGCTTCACCAGCCGGGGCGTGATCCGGATCGCACCATCCTTCGAGGCATACAGCACGATCGTGTCCCCTTCGAGCTTGGGGGGCAGCCCCTCGCCCATCGCCGCCGCTGAAGCCTCCCATCGCACCTTCCACGCCGGCGCCTTGGGCCTGGTCCAGGCGATCTCCTCCGTCTCCACCGCGCCGGGGAAGGCGGCGAAATCAGGATTGTCCCGCTCCAGGATCGCGATCACTTGCGCATCGTTCCGCTGCAGCGGCGACTGGAACTTCGCCGGCAGGAACCCCACGTTCCGCAGCCGCCATTGCAGCACGATCAGGTTGTCCTCGATCAGCTTCAGCCGCGCCGCCTGCGTGTCGGTCATCGGCTTGGCACGTGCTGCCAGAAAAAGCTTTTCCAGATCCCCGTAGTGCGCTCCATACACATCCCGCAGCGTGTCGAACGTCAGGTGGTAGCGCATCCCCTTGCCCGCGCGGTAATAGTCGCCCACCCACTGGTCCAGCTGCCTGTAAAAAGCCTCCATCGCCGCCCCGGCCTCCGGACCGTAAGCACGCGTAAGCCATTCCCGCTGAATGGCCTGGGCATCCCGTTTGGGGTCCCACGCCATCTGCGCCATGAGGTAGTTGGACATCGCCCCGTTGCTCCAGGCCGGCATCCCGTAGAGCAGCACGCCCTTCATGTGCCCTTTGACGATGGTGGTGAAGATCGTGTTGAGAATCTCCGGGGCGGCCGGCATCACAATCCCCGTCCCGCCGGGAAAATTTCCGGGCGCCTTGCTGGCCCCGATGTCCCCGACGTACTGCCGCAAAAACTGAGTGGGCAGATCATAGTAATACCAGTTTTCCGGGGCGACTTTGGCCCAGTCCTCCACGATTGTTTTAAAGAGCCGCTGGATTTCCGGCCGGTACAGCCCATACCCGTAGTTGAAGCTCGCCGCCAGCATGGGCGTGAAGTTGTCCGGCAGCTGCATCTGGTACTTCTTGGGCGGGAAGATGTAGTCGGCGTAGATATACCCGCCCAGCCGCGCCTGCGGCAGTTCCCTGGCCACGATCTGCGCCACGTCGTGATACCACTTGAGCACCAGCGACGACATGGAAGCGCGCCCGGCCCGGGCCTCCGGATCGGTCACCACCTCCGGACGGGAGTCATACAACGCCTTGCTTTCGGGACTCTGGCTCCAGCCGCCCCCGTCGCTGGGCGAGAGGGAATAGCTGGTCGGGCGATCGCTGGACTTGATCGCCTCGATCGCCTTCCGGGCAAACCATTTCACCAGTTCCTGATTCGTCGTCTCCAGCTTGGCGTAGTGGTTCCTGGGATACGGCCGCTTGCCCGTCGCATCCATGGCAAACCACTCCGGGTGGGCCTTGTACAGCGCCCGCACCTGCGGCGTGGAGGTGCCGGAGTTGCTCCGCGCGCCATTCACCGTCCGCCACCAGCTATGATCGTAGCTCAACTGCATCGCCCCGGCGAAGGTGATCAACCCGCCGCCGCCGGCGGCCCCGATCCGCTGGTGGTGCAGCCATTGAATGACCGATTCCAATTGCCGGGCCGAGGAATACTGATAAGTATGGCTCACGCGGCGAAAATTGAACATCGGCGCTTCGGTCCGATCCCCTTCCTCCACCGTGAATGTCTGCCGCGCCGGCACATCCCGCCCCAGGTCCCCCGGCATCAGCCAGCGCACCCCCAGTTCCCGCTCCAGGAAGACATACACCCCGCTGGCCGTGCCGTTGCTGGTTCCCCCGTTCGGCGTCCACTTTCCCTCGGGCGTGTCCGGGCCCAGGATGTACAGATTGCCCCCTTTGGTGACGATCCGGTACGACTCCAGTTTCATCCCTTCGGGGCTGAATCCGGCCGCCTTCGCCTGCTGCGTCGCCCCCAGGCTCAGAACCGGCCCGGAAATCCTCCCATCATCCTTCTGAATCGCCAGCTTGGCCCCCGTGGCCAGGGCGAGATCCTTCTGCAACTCCGCCGCCGCCTCACCCACCGTCTCCGGCGCATTGGCCGGAACGACAATGGTATAAGCGCTCTTGCCCTGCTGTGCGATGGTGATCGTCCCCGCCAGGGAAACCGCCGCCCAACCCACCGCGGCCACCAGCCCGGTGGCCGCCACGCTGAAAACCCTCATGCCCTGCTCCTGCTGTAAAATGTCCCCACTCCCGCCCGCATCCATCGTCGCTCTACCGCGCGCCGAAATTTGAGTTGTACGGAAAGAACATGAACCGCGTCGTCGAATTGGCGCCCGGCGGTATCGCCGGCAGCGTCATCGCCTCCGGATAGGGTACATAGCGCGCGTGCCCGTCAAAGAACAACGCATTGGCCCCTCGGTTATTCTCCTGCTGGCCCGTGCCATGGCGAAGGAATCCCTCCTGCGAAATCCCGCCGTCCTTGATCTGGCCGGGGTTGAAGACCTTGGCATCCGAGGAATAAACCGTCTTGGCCGAGTTCCACGTCATCGCCGCGTCGGCCAGGAAGACCTTCTGCTCCGGCTGCAGCACGTTGTTGATCTTGCCCCGTTGAACCCCCAGTTCCCCCACCGGCGCACCGCTGCCGATTCGCAGGTTCGGTGCGTAGCTCACCCGCAGCTCCGGGCTGGTGGCGGTGTTCTCATCGTAAATCTGATCCGGGCAGTGCAACGCCGTCCGCTCGATCCGCGTGACCTTGTCAAAGGCGTAGAACGCCGCCCCCTGGCTTCCATCGGTCGGCGGCGTGCGCGTGACCAGCTTCAGATACGGCGCCAGGCAGATATACCACGCCGGTCCATAATACGTTGCGTAGCCGCTGAAGCTCACGCCCGTCTCCGGCGGGGTCTGCACGTTGTCAAAGGAGAAGGGGATATACCCCTTGTTGTCCGCCTCGTACATCGCCACCACCTGCCCGATCTGCCGCAGGTTGGACAGGCAGACGGTGGACCGCGCCGCCTCGCGCGCCTTGTTCAGGGCGGGCAGCAGCATTGCGATCAGGATGCTGATGATCCCGATCACCACAAGCAGCTCCACCAGCGTGAATCCCGCTCCGTTCCGATATTGGCTCCCGGCGCTCATGATTTAACCTCCTTCTGAAGTTGGGGCGGGCACGGGCCGGTTGTCGAGCGAACCACCAGCGATACCGGCACGCGCTCATGAATGATGGCCGTCTGCCCCTGTTCGATCTGATTCGTCAGCAATTCCGCCATTCGCCGCCCGATCCGCTCGAACGGATTGTTGATCGTCGTCAAGACGGCCTGATCCGGCGCCTTGCGCCCCTCCGCCTCCAGATTGTCATACCCCGCCACCGACAAATCCCGCCCCGGAACCAGACCCCGCCGCCGCATCGCATCCACCACCCCCAGCGCCACATGGTCATTGGAGCAGACCAGCGCCGTCGCCCCGCGCCGGTGTTCAAACCACCCGTCAAAGGCCTCGAACGCCCGCTGCCGCATGTGGGCCGGATGGTCGGGATACGCCACCGGCTCCAGCCACGCGTTGTCCTGCGGGTCCACCGGAAGCTCAAGCGCCGTCATCGCGCTGACCATCATCGGATATCGAAAGAACCGCTGCGGCCCCATGAACGCCATCCGACGGTGCCCCAGCCCCGCCAGATGCTCCACCAGCTGCCGCATCCCCGCCGTTGCATGGTGACAGACCGTATTGATCTCCAGATGCTCGCGCGTGAAGTCATGGCACACGTGCGCGAACGCATACGTCCGCAGCAGCTCGGCCAGCTCCGGCGTGCAATACCCCGACTGGATATAAATCCCGTCCGGGCCGCGCCGCGAGCGAATCCACCCCCGCACCCGCCCGCAAATCTCCGTTTCCGGGATCGGCTGAACCTCCAGCCGGTACCCTCGGTCCTTCAAGGCCTTCTCAAATGCCTGATAGGTGAAATTGTCCTGGATGCTTCGCTCGATGTAGGCCCGCGAGCGGGTATTCCCCACCGGCGCCACGATCAAATGGCTCAACCGGCTTGGCCGCACCTTCACGCCCCCCAGCCGGTCCCGCGCCTCAAAAATTGCCCGCCGCCGGGCCTCACTGATCCGCAGGGATGGATCGCCGCGCAGCAACTGGGACACCACCGACGGCGAAACCCCTACCTCTCGTGCGATGCTCCTCATGCTGACGCTCATGGACGCTTGCCCTCACATGAACCGATGAAAGATGATGAACAAAACTTAGCCAGTGTTCATCAGCCCGTCAATGAAAAAATTGGAATTGCCTATGCCTCCCGCCCGAAATACTCCCCCTCCAGCGCCTCCAGCCGCTGGGCCAATCCTTCGTATTCCTCCTGCAGCCCCTTGGCCGCCGCCGCGTCCCGGAACGCATCCGTCTGCCCAAACCGCGCCTGGCACGCCGCCAGTGCCTCCTCGGTCCGGGCGATTTCCCGTTCCAGCTCCGCCACCGTCAACCGCCCGAACGGCCGCGCATACGGGTTTTCCTTTTTGCCCCCCGATTTGGCGGGCACGACAGCGGACGGCGCCTTGGCCCGCTGTGGCGCGGCCGCCTTCCGCTCCGCCTCAGCCTGCTGCTCGCGCTGCAGGCGCTGCGCCCAGGCGCTGTAATTCCCCTCCATGTCCACCAGTCCCGGCGGGCGCAGCACGAACATCCGTCGGGCCACCTTGTCCAGAAAATACCGATCATGGCTCACGCACAGCACCGTCCCGGCAAACCCCGCCAACGCGCTCTCCAGCGCCTCCCGCGAGGCGATGTCCAGGTGGTTGGTCGGCTCATCCAGCAGCAACACATTCGGCTTCTCCAGCAGCAATTCGGCCAACCGCACCCGCGCCCGCTCTCCGCCGCTGAGCAATCGGATCGGCTTGTGCACCTCCTCCCCCCGAAACAGCATCATCGCCAGCACATCCCGGATCTGCTTCTCCGGCACCGCATCCCGCCCTTCGCTCAATTCCTCCAGCGGCGAGTTGTCCGGATCGAAGTCGTCCAGCCCCTGGTCGTAATAGCCGATGTTCAGGTTCGCGCCCCATTCGATATCCCCCGCATCCGCATCCCGCCGCCCCAGCAGCACCTCCAGCAACGTCGTCTTCCCCGACCCATTGGGCCCTACGATCCCGACCCGCTCCCCGCGCTCGACCTCAAACGCCAGATCGCTCCAGAGCACCTTGGAAGTCGAAATGTCGCCTTTGCGAGGTTCCTTTCTGTCTTCTGCCCCACCATACCCCTTGGACAATCCCCGCACGCGCAGCACCCGGTTGCCCGCCCGCTGGTCCGTATTCAGAGAAAGATGGATGTGCCGCTGGACCGCCACCGACTGGATCAGCGCATCGCTCCCCAGCAGCCGGTTCAGCCGGCTTTCGCGCCCCTTCGCCTGCCTCGCCCGCTGCCCGGCCTTGAAACGCCGCACATACTCCGCCTGCTTCTCAATCTCCGCCTGCTGTTTTTCGTACTCGCGCTGCTGCGTCAGCGTTTCCACGGCCCGCTGGGCCACAAACGCCGAATAGTTGCCCGGATAACTCCACAGCCGTCCCTGGCGCAGATCGACGATCCGCGTCGCCAGCCGGTCCAGCAGATACCGGTCATGGCTGATCAGCAGCACTGCGCCGGCAAACTCCAGCAGGTAGCGCTCCAGCCATTCGATCGCCGCCAGGTCCAGGTGGTTGGTCGGCTCATCCAGCAGCAGCAGGTCCGGCTCGCCGATCAGCAGCCGCGCCAAAGCCAGCCGCGACCGCTGCCCGCCGGAAAGGGTGGAGACCGGCTGGCTCCAGGTCGCCTCCTCCAATCCCACCCCCAGCAGCGTCGCCTCCAGCCGGTGCCGCCAGGCGTACCCCCCGGCCAGATCAAAGTCATGCTGCGCCGTCTGATACGCCCCCAGCGTCTTCTCCAGCGCCTCCCCCGACTCGCCCCCCATCCGGTGCTCCAGCTCCCGCAGCCGCTGGGCAATGCGGTGCAACTGGGCAAACGCCGCCTCCGCCTCATCCAGCACCGTGTTCGCCGGATCGAATTCCGGATCCTGCCGCAAATACCCGATCTTCACCGACCGGGCCACCGACACGCTGCCCGCATCCGCGACCATCTCCCCAACCAGCATCTTAAACAGCGTGCTTTTGCCCGCCCCGTTGGGCCCGATCAGCCCCACCCGCTCCCCCCGGTCGATCCCCAGTTCCAGTTGGTCGAACAGGATGCGCGGGCCGAAGGTCTTTTCAATGCTCGATAAACTGGCAATGGGCATCCCGCCTCTTTACCGGCGCGCCCGCCCATTGGCAATTGCTCACACCCGCAACCCCTCCGAGCCGCGAGCGTGAACGAGTGGACGACCTGCCGAAACCGCATCCCACCAAATGCGCCCCCCTCACGCCGGCAACCCCCAAACGAATGCCCTCATTGACGCCCCGTCCCCATCGCCTACCATCCCCGGCATCGCCTTTCCCAAGCATCTATGAAGTACGCTGAATCCTCTCTCCTCCAGCGCCGCCGCCAACTGCTGGCCCAATGGCCCCAGGGCTGGCGCGACATGACCACCCAATGGGCCGCCGCCGGAGGCGACGCCCTCTGGCTTACCTACTCCGCCAATTATCTTGGGCGCACCGCCGGCATTCGCTGGATGATCGACCCCTTCCGCCTCAACCGCCGCCTCCCCGAGGCCGCCCCCGTTCCCCTGGAGGCCCTCGCCCCTGTCGCCTTCATCCTTCTGACCCACAACCACGGCGACCACGTGGACCCGGAATTGCTCGCCTATCTCGCCACCCTTGACCACCTGCAATGGATCGCCCCCGCCCACATGAGGCCCGTCATCCAGAAGGCGGGCGTCCGCCCCGACCGGCTGATCACTCCCAGGGAACTGGAACCCATCACGCTGGGCGACTCAAAGATTCGCATCACCCCCTTCGCGGGCCTGCATTGGCAATACCCCGCCGGATGGAAGGAGGGCGCCCCCTCCGCCGGCATCGATTCAACCGGCTACCTTATCGAATGGGACAACAAGCGGCTGCTCCTGCCCGGCGACACCCGCACCTACGACCCGGCCGCGCTGCCCGACTTCGGCCCGGTCGATACGCTCCTGGCTCACCTCTGGCTGGGCCGCGGCGCGGCATTGCAGGACCCGCCGCCCCTGCTCGAACCGTTCTGCAAGTTTGTCGCCGCCCTCCAGCCCACCCGTCGGGTCCTCCTGACCCACCTCTGGGAACAGGGTCGCGACCCGACCGACTACTGGGACCAGCGCCACGCCCGCCAGGCGCGCGAGCGATTGTCCCGGCTTTTGCCCCCGACCGTCGATATCCAAATCCCCAACTTCTGGAATGTGATACCGCTATGAACGCACCAGTGAAAATCGGTCTCTCCCTCAACCCAAACTACCTCGCTCAACACCCCGACGACATCGACCGCAACTGGTTCGGACCGCCGGAGGCCTTCCTGCGCGAGTTAACAGCGGCGGGCGTGACCCACATTGAGCTGCGCGCCGTCACTCCCTCTACCCCCATCCCAACGGCCGAAGTCGCCCTCTGGAAAGTCTGGTCCGCCGGCCTGGAAGCGACACTCCACGGAACCCTCCCGCCTCCCGATGAGAACTGGACCCAGACCCTCGCCCCCCTGATTCACCTGTTGCGGCTCATCGCCGAGCACAAGCCCGCCGCCCACTGTCCCATCACCGTCCATGCCCGCGCTGCGGCCACCGGCGATGTAACCCTTCTGGCCCAGGAAACCATCGCCATCCTGGCGCGCACCGCCCGATGGATCGCCCATGAAAACCTCCCCGCCCTCCTGGCCCTGGAAATCAATCGCGCCAAAGGCAAGGCCGATCCCAGCACCACCTACCTCGCCGTGCGCGACATGCAGCAGCGCGCGGATGCTGCGGGTGCCCCTGTCGGCATCTGCTGGGACATGGGCCACACCTGGTCCAACGTCCTGACCGACGGTCTCTCCCCCGAACCCCCGACCGAATTTCTCACCGCCGTGCGACACACCCACATTCACGATCTGGGGCCCAGCGGCAAAACCCACTGGCCCCTGACCGAACGCCGCCTCCCGCTCGACCGCTTCACCAGCGCCCTGGCCGCCACCGGCTATCAGGGTGTCTGGAACCTGGAGCTGGAACCCAAACGCTACGCTGCGGAGCCAAACATCAGACAGCGGATCATCCAGAGCATTCACCTGCTTCGATCCACGGTGGATGCGGCGACTCTGAAAAATACTTGACAAAAACCAAACAGATGCTATATTACCCTGATCGTCTAAACCATCCTTCCCATGCTTGACTTCGCTTTCCCATCCTCCTGTCTGCTCCGCACTGCCAAACCTCCACTGCCAACCATTCCCGGCTCCCCGCGACAAAATGGCATCCAAACCCAAACGAACCAAACCCAATCTCCCGCTGGCGCTCTCCAAATGCCCTTTTTCACCCCGACAGCACTACGACAAATTACGAAACGAACCAAACCCAATGCCCCTTTCAATCCCATGCGATCCCTCCTCCTCTTGCTGCTGACCCTCTTATTGGTGGCCGCCCCCGTCCATGCCTGGAGCACCAAGGAGCACATCCTCCTCACCCGCCTGGCCGCCCAGCGCCTGCTGGCCGATCCCGCCACGCCGCCGGCCATGAAGCAATGGCTCACCGACCACCTGCCCGATGCCCCCGGGGATGAAGCGCAGGAGCGGACCTGGTTCCTCGATCGCCACATAGGCCCTTTTCCCCGCGGCGCTGACGGCTTGGCCTTTTGCGCGACTCTGCCGGACATGAACGGCATGACCGACCGGCGCCCCATCGCCCCCTATGGTGTTCCGGAATCCAAGCTCCATTTTCTGGATGTGGAGCTGTTCAACCCCAACCCCGCCCGGCGCACCGCCGCGCCCGATCTGTCGCACAAGCCCGCCCTGGAGGATTTCCCCAGGGAGTTGAACGACCCCCGCTACAAGGTGAGCGGCTTTCTCCCCTTCCGCGTGGAAGATTGTTACAACCGCCTGGTGAAAGCCATCCGTGACGGCCGGCTGGACGACCGCCCCGGGCAGTACCCCCGCGACGACAATGCCGTCCGCTGGGCCGGCTATCTGGCCCACTACCTGGAAGACAACACCCAGCCCCTGCACGCGACGGTGGACTACAAGAGCCGCAGCTATTTCCATGGGGCCCAGGACGCCCCCAACATCCACGCCGCCATGGAATACCAGATGGTGGATGACCCGCAGCAGGATTACCTCTCCCTCCGCAAGGAATACTGGCCGCTGCTGATGCGCGCCATCCACTCGGCCAAAGACCCGGCCACCTCCCGCGACCCCTGGACCGCCACCATCCAGGTCGCCCTTTACGGCTACGATGCGCTCCCGTTAATTGGGCACGCCGCCGTGGCGGCGACGCATGAGGGCCACCTGGACCTTCCCGCCTTCTTCCACTTCCGCGCTGAAGTGGACGGGCGCCCAATGACCGTGCTGGAACTAAAGGCCCGCCAGCAGGCCCTGGCCGTACTGCGGGTACAGGAGATGTGGCTCCGCGCCTGGAACCAGGCCGCCGCAAAATGAAAATGCCCGCCCGATTTCACTTCGGCACGCTTTGCGCCGCCGCCAGATACGCTGCCTTCATCTCCGGCACATCCCGCGTGTGCTCCCCCCGGAAAACCATCAGCAGCCCGCATCGCGGCCGGTCTGACTTGTTGGGCGCGCTCCAATGCACCGTCTGGCTGTGGTGAATCAGCGCATCGCCCGCCTCCAGCGTTCCACAGAACTCCTGCTCCTTCTCGTGCGCCGGCATCGCCGTCAGTCCAAACGAATTCCCCTTCACCCCCGACGGCCGATGCGGCAGCATTCCCAGCCGATGGCTTCCCCGGAGGTAGTAGATCGGTCCATTCTCCACCGTCGCCGCGTCCATCGCGACCCAGACAGTCAGCATGTCCGGCGGCGACTGGCAGAAGTACGCATTGTCCTGGTGGGGCGGCACGCCCGATCCCACCTTCGCCGGCTTGTTAAACGTCTCCACGCCCCCCAGCACCGGCTTGCCGTGCACCAGCGCTCCCACCAGCGCCTGAATCTCCGCCCGCTCCGCCAGCGATGCGAAAAACGGATCATGCCGCTCCATACGCCATAGATTCCGGACCGATTTTCCGTCCGCCTCAAAGGTCCGGTCCCCTTCCGGCAGGCCCGGCACTACCTCCTGCTGGTATTGTTCCAGCCGCCGCCGCACCGTCACCAGGGTCGCCGGATCAAAGAATCCCCGGATCCGAATGCACCCGTCCCGCTCGTAGTCCGCTGCATATTGTGCGATGTCCATGATCGGCTCCCGGCGACAATAGTTGTCCATTTTGTTTCATCCCCTTCACGCAAACTATAATGGACTCAATTCACGGAGGCGTCATTGCCCGAGTTGCCGAAAACTCTTGCCGTTTCTGACGACCGCCCGATGCTCCGCTTCCACGATCACGGCATGGGTCAGTTCGACGCCCGCCATCATATCGGCCCGTGTGTCTGGCCTCACTTCGACCTTCTGGTGGTCCATTCCGGGCGAGTTGAAATCGAGTTGCTCCGCCGCGATCGCATTGAACTGCAGGCCGGACAGGCGATTCTCATTCATCCCCATACCCATTTCACCGGAGGCAGCCTTGTCCGCCTGAGCCGGGCTTCGGTGCAGCATTTCGCCCTGCTCCATCCGGCCAATGCACCGCACGCTCCTGCGTTGTTTCGCCGGTTGGGCGCCTGCCGGGGCGGCTATGAAATCTATCGCCGCGTAAATGCCTCCGTCCTCTCCGACATTCGCCGCGCCTTGCGGCTGGCCCGCGAACCCGCCTCGCCCCTCCGCCACGCCGTGCGGGAAGCCCTCACCCTTCTGATTCTGTGCCAGTTGCAGGCCGCCGCCGCCCCTCTGCCCGCCTCCTTGCCCGCCGGCGAGCAGGGGATGGACTTCACGCCGCTCCTGCAATGGCTTCCCACCCGGCTGGATCACCCGCCGTCGCTGGAGGAAATGGCGCGTTTCATGGGTTGTTCCCCCACCCACTTTCGCGCCCTTTTCGCCCGCCGGATGGGTACCCCGCCGGCGCGGTTTGTTCGCCGCCTTCGCCATATGGAAGCCACCCGCCTCCTGCGTGAAACCAATCTCCCGATCAAATCAGTTGCCCGACGCCTGGGCTACGTCGACCTGGCCCATTTCTACCGCTTCTTTGCCGCGATGACCTCCTACACGCCCAGCCAGTATCGCGCCCGACACCGCGTTCGGGGTTGAGTGCCCGGAATGTAAGCAGCAGGGGGGCAACCCGCCCCGTTCTGTAACTGGCCGCCGGGTTTTCGCGTGGCTTCTAGCATGCCCCACTGGACATCCCCGGCCGTTCCCCCCTAAGATTTCAGCGTGAATGTAGATGTATCCATCGATCCAGAGCAGTTCATGCAGGTCGCCCAGCCGTTGCTCCAGGCCAAGGACGCCGCCGGACTGGAGCAGGCGCTGCGGGCACGCTGGACCAGTAACCAGATACTGGAGCTGCTGGGGTGCAGGCATCCCGACGCCCCGAAAGTCGCCGCTTTGGCCCTGGCCCTGGTGGGGGGGCGCTGCTGCATCGAAGGGCTGGCCAGGCAGTTGCACCATCCAGACCCAATGGTCAACCAGATGGCTGAGCACGCCCTCTGGACCATCTGGTTCCGCCTCGGGAAACCGGAGGCGAACCATCACCTCTGTCGCGGTTCCCAAGCCCTCAACCGCCGCGACTTCGAGCATGCCGACTGTCACTTCTCCAAAGCCCTCCAGATTGATCCCACCTTCGCCGAAGCCGCCAATCAACGAGCCATCAACCACTATCTTCAGGAAAACTACGAAGCTTCACTGGCCGACTGCATTCTGGCCACCCGCCTCATGCCCTGTCATTTCGGCGCCTGGGCCGGAATGGGCCACTGCCATGCCCACTTGGGGCAGTTTAAGCCGGCCATTCAAGCTTATGAGCGGGCGCTGCAAATCCATCCCAAGCTCGAATGCATCGGCGAGGCGATTGCCGAGCTGCGCCGCCGCTGCGGGCAATAAGACGAAGCTCTAATGAAGGCCCACCGGTCCAATCTCCAGCGCTTCCTCCGGGCCGCGGCCTGGCGGCTCTGGGTTTGGAGCGCCGCTCAACGATGCCGGTCGGTGCTGTTGTGCGGGACGGCAATGGCCTTGGCCGCGGCGGTGGGGGGGATCTGGCTCGAATATGGTGCTGGACCGGTGCTGGGGCTGCTGGGAATGACGGGGGGCCTGACGCTCTGGCAGATTTGGCGGGCTCGCCCCACGCTGAAGGAGGCCGCTCTGGCTGTGGACCGACAACTGAACCTCAAGGAACTGCTCAGCACCGCCTACGTGCTGTCGAATCAGCCGCTTGATCCCTGGCAGGCGGCGGTGGGGGGGCAGGCTGAGGCGCTGTGCAGTCACTTGAAACCGGATGGGCTCTTCGGAACACCCCTTCCCCTGCGTTCGATTGGAATCTGCCTTGGATTGACAGGCCTGAGTCTGCTGCTGGCGGCCATGCCCGCCAACCGGGTCGCAGTGGAGGATTCCCCATTCGCCTCAAACCTGGAGGCCCGGTTCGGAATGGGGAATCCGCCGACCGCTATTCCAGGCAGGGGGCTTCAACCCCCCCCTCCGGCCGATCGGACCGTCCTCCCGCAGGGCGATGCGCAGCACACCACTGCTCGCACGGCCAGTCGCTCCCCAAAAGAGGCGCAATCGCGTTCCGTCGATTCGCACGCTGGAAAGACCCGAACATCCTCGGCCACCGGCGCACGCGGCTCTATCGAATCGTCCACAACCGAATCGGCCTTGGTTTCAAGATCGGACCCCCAATCCGCCGGTCACCCCGGTAAAGACGGTCTGCAGCCGCCCGGGGGGGCTGTGGAGACTCGCTCCGGCGCATCAGCCGCCGCCTGGCAGTCGGAACTTTCTTCTCATCCACGCTCAGGTAATTGGGCACGGCAAGCGGATGCGGCCCCGGCCGAATACCGCGACCTGATCCGCGCTTATTACGACCACCATTCCTCAGACCCTAAGCCCTAAACCAGACGCACCGGCACACCCCGGTCATGCAGGTACTGCTTGACCTGGCCGACGCTGTACTGATTGAAGTGGAAAATGCTGGCGGCCAGCACGGCG
>JBIQLO010000030.1:23646-26956 GCA_044464175.1 Planctomycetaceae bacterium
GGCTCGGCCGGTTGTCAGAACCTGGAATATATGTTCGGGCGAACCGGCGCCCCCGCTGGCCACCACGGGAATTGAAACCGCCTCACTGACCGCGGCCGTCATTTCCAGGTCATACCCGCTGGTCGTCCCGTCGGCATTCATCACGTTGAGAACGATCTCACCGGCCCCCAAATCCTCCGCCTGCTTCACCCAATCCATGACACGGATACCGCTCCCCACCCGCCCACCATTGACGAAAACCTCCCAGATCTCCCCTCCGTCCTTTTGAACCCGGTTGGCGTCCAGCCCCAAAACAGTGGCGCACCGCCCGAACTTGCGGGCCACTTCCTCAATCAGCGCAGGGTTTCTGACGGCGGCGGAGTTGAGACTCACCTTTTCAGCCCCCGCCTGGATCAGTCGCGTAGCATCGTCAATCGTGCGGATGCCGCCGCCAACGGTCAGGGGCATGAAGACGCAATCGGCCACCTGGCGAACCAGATCGGCCATAATCTGCCGCCCTTCATGGCTGGCGGAGATGTCGTAAAAGACCAGCTCATCGGCCCCCTGGTCCTGATACCGTTGCGCCTGGGCCACGGGGTCGCCCGCATCCACGTGGTCAAAGAACTTGACGCCTTTGACCACCCGGCCGCGATCTACATCTAGACAGGGAATGATGCGTTTGGAAAGCATGGTTGGGGGTTGACAGTACTCAGCAGGCAGTTTTTCTCTCTCCGCCTACTGCCCACCGCCAACCGCCAACTAAGAAAGGGTGACTGACGGGATTTGAACCCGCGACATCCAGGACCACAACCTGGCGCTCTGCCAACTGAGCTACAGCCACCATCGTAATTGATTGCAAGGCGGTCATTTACATCGACCAAAACCACCGGCCAACCTTGTGACCACCACCATATCCGCGGCCATTATAGCATGCAAGGGTTGACGGTTCCATACGCGGATCTGAGCGGTTATTCCGCCGGTTGCTGATCCGGATGGCGGGTGTGCTGATAAATGTGGCCGACCACCGTCGCGATGAAGATCGCCATCGGGAGCAGGAAGGGCCGGGCAACCATTCCGTGGGTGAGTTGCGGGGCGATATCGGGATACTTGTAGCTCAGCGCCAGCAGGCCGGCGACCAGCATGATGGAACCCTGGAGGCTGGTAAAGAGAATGACGCTCGTGCGGAAGATGATAAATGAGAGCATCGTAAAAAAGATCAGCCCTATCGCCGCTCCGGCCGGAATGTAAGCAGCCTCCAATCCGGCTGTGCGCCACAGGCTCGCCCCCACCAGCGCACCGAACGCCGCGCCGGTCAGTGCGATGGCGTATTTCATGGCCGGCCAGGTGATGACGGCGGCGATGAACGCGCCCAGCACCAATCCGGCCGCCAGCGACCCCAAAGCTTTGCCGGCCAACGCGCCCAGAAGGCCGCCGATCACGGCGGCGTTGACGCTGATCAGGACGCGGTAGGCCGACCAGCCGAAGACGAGATAAACCACGCCCGCTGCCATCAGCAGCACCGCCGGCAGCGGGCCCAGGTTCTGGCACCAATGCAGCAGGTCCGCCTGCTGCGGCCAATGCTGCGGCAGCAACTCGAGAAAAGGGAGGTTGGCGGATTGGGTCGTCGGGACAGTCATCGGAATTCCCGTTTAATCCTCATCATCCCAAGGCTCCTCCGCGACGGCCGGCGCGGGCCGGCGTACCTGGCGCCATTGCAGGGCGGCCCCGGCGGCCACCAGGATCACGAAAACGCCCGCCTGCCCCGAGGCATGGCTCGCCAGCCATCGTGGATGCTGAATTGCCCCCCCGCAACTGACCAGGAGCAATCCACCCAGCAGGCAGACGCCGCAAAGGCTGTACATCAAGACCATCGCCGGGCGGGGCCAGAGGATGCCGATGGACAGTCCGCTAAAGAGGGCGGCCCCCATGACGGCGGGCAGCAAACGCCGCATCTCTGGGGAAAATTGGTTCCAAACATCAATCACCCACTGGCGCCGACCCGCGCCGGGAGCTGGCCAGGTCCATCCCGCGCCGGGGCCCCAGCCATGCCACAGAAGCAGGCCGGCCAAAAGGGCCAGAAGCAATCCCAGACCTAAGCTCACCCATGCCCGATGCAGGATGAATCCGATCAATCCCAACACCACCGCCCCGGCCACGGCCGGCCCCATGCCGCTGATGGACCACCCCAGTAGCCGGGGGAGTTCGATCCCCCCAACGCCCCCCAAAAGCACCCCCGCCAGCGTGGCCACAGTGCGGTTGAACCTCGCTCCGGCCAGCCAGAAGGTGAAACCAACCAGCGCAACCCCCATACCCAGCGCCCAGGCGCTGTGGGTGGCGGGGGAAAACTGGAAAAGGCCTTGGGGCATGACGGAACCCTCTTTCCTCGCTTATCGGTCCAACGGGGTGAATTTCTTGCATCCGGCGGGGGGCTGACCATCTTCCGAAAGGCATCGCCCCGTGAAAATAATCTTGACATCGATTTCCTGATTCTGATAAGGTGCCGCCCATTCAATGAATGGGCGATTAAGAAATCACCATCAATTTGTGTTCCAGGGGTGGGCTGGTTGATTAAACAATTGAAGCAGGTGTTTCGCTTGGCGGTGGTCGCCAACGGAATCCTGAACGCAGGATCGTGGTTTGCGCATCTGTGACGCAGCATCCGGGTGGACTCCTTGTGGGTTGTTCAGGTTTTATTCTTAAAATCCTTCCCCGCCGCGTCTTTCGATGCCGCTCCGCGATGTTTTTGAAAGGAGCTGCACTATGCAAGCTCGAAAGCGCTCCAAGGGCTTTACCCTGGTGGAACTGCTGGTCGTCATCGGCATCATCGCCCTGCTGATCAGCATCCTCCTGCCGTCGCTGAACCGCGCCCGCGAGATGGCCAATCGCGTCAAGTGCGCCAGCAACCTCCGGCAGATCGGACAGGCCATCCTGTTGTACTCCAACGAGAACAACGGGGCCTATCCGCGGACTCTGGCCAACACGACCGGGGATGTGACCAACTTCACCGGCTATGCCACCGCAGCCAGCACGGCCGACCCGTTCACAGGCTCGTCCAAGGTGACCACCAACGACGTCTCCGCCGCTCTCTACCTGATCCTCCGCACGCAGGAGATCGGCACCGAGGTTTTCACCTGCCCCAGCTCCAACGCCGAGAAGTTCGTTCCCGCCTCTGGTGAGACGGTGCAGTACTACTCCAACTTCTACGACAACAGCACCACCACTGCGCCCCAGGCCACCAAGAACCTGAGCTACAGCTACGCCAATCCGTACCCGAATACCACTGCCATCAGCAGCGGGTACAAGATGAACAGCTCGCTGAGCCCCGAGTTCG
>JBIQLO010000031.1:0-26697 GCA_044464175.1 Planctomycetaceae bacterium
GCTCCAGTGCGTCAACATCCTCTTCTGGACGCTCGTGGCGCTGGTCGGCGGCTCCTTCGTCGGCATCTTCCTGGGCCCCCACGGCTGGACGGGCAGCCTGTGGCGCTGGCTGGGCACCCAGGGATGGGAGTTCATGGAGATGGGCCGCCTGTGGCAATACGTTCTCTGGGCCGGCTTCGCCCTCTGGGCCGCCATCATGATCCGGGGAATCTTTCCCGCCCTCCGCTACAAGAACGTCTGGTCCATGCCCAACTGGCTCCTTTACACCGTCATCTCGGTCATCCTCCTGTTCACCAGCAGCTTCGTCGCCGATCCCCACACCAATTTCGCCATCGCCGACTTCTGGCGGTGGATGGTCATCCACATGTGGGTCGAGGCCTTCTTCGAGGTCTTCACCACCATCATCGTCGCCTACTTCATGTACATCATGGGGCTGGTCACCGCCCAGATGGCCAGCCGCGTCGTCTATGTCGCCGCCATCCTCTTTCTGGGCTCGGGTCTCCTGGGCATCAGCCACAACTTCTACTGGAACGCCAAATCCATCGAAACCATCGCCCTGGGCTCGGTCTTCTCCACGCTTCAGGTCGTCCCCCTGATCCTCCTGACGCTGGAGGCCTGGCGGTTCAAACGCATGCCCGCCCAGACGCTGCGCGACAACGGCGCGCGCGGCGACACCTTCGGGCTGGCCGAACCGTTCCTCTTCCTCATCGGCGTGAATTTCTGGAATTTCATCGGCGCCGGCGTCCTGGGATTCATCATCAACCTTCCCATCGTCAACTACTATGAACATGGCACCTATCTGACCGTCAATCACGGCCACGCCGCCCTCATGGGCGTTTATGGCAATCTTTCCATCGCCGCGATGCTCTTTGTCGCCCGATTCCTGGTCCGGCAGGATCGTTGGAACGTCGGCCTCCTGCGATGCGCGTTCTGGTCCCTCAACATCGGCCTGGCCCTTATGTGCCTGCTCGATCTGTTTCCCGCCGGCGTCCACCAGCTCTTTGCCGTCATGGACCGGGGCCTCTGGTTCGCGCGCTCCCAGAGCTTCATCCTCGGCCAGACGTTCCAGACCATGACCTGGATGCGCATCATCGGCGGCGCCCTTTTCACCGTCGGCGGCGTGGTCCCCCTGACCTGGTTCATGATCACCCGGGCCGCATCCTTGCGTCCGGAGTGGTCTGGGCCCGGTGAGCCCTGCTACACCGTCCCCCCTTCGATCCTGGCGGTGGTGGACGGACAACCGGATTTGATCGCCCCGCACGACGGAATCGGGCTCCGCCAGCCGACCTAGCCCTGCCCCTCCCCTCGGCAGCAACAGCCGCCTTGCCCCGGCGCCCCCTCCCCGCGCTGCCCGATCCCCCGTTGCTCCGCCCGCCCTGTCTCGCCCCCATAGGCAATCGCACCCCCGCTGGTTATCATGCCCGCCCATACTCCATGAGCCTCCAACAAGCACCGACCCTTGACGCCCCCACCGCCGCCCCTCGAACCCTCTCAATCCTGCTGGCCGGCATGATGTTCTTCGAATGGGCCATCCGCGGCGTCTGGATGCCCTATCTCTCCGATTATCTGGGGTCCCCCGTCGCCGGCGGCGGCCTGGGCTTCACCGGCGCTCAGGTCGGCTGGATTCTCGGCTTCGCCGGCACCGTGGGCGCACTGGCCGCCCCCTTCATCGCCGGGCAGCTGGCCGATCGCTCCCTGGATGCCGAACGCGCCCTGGCGCTGCTGGTCCTGCCCAGCGGCCTGCTCATCGCCTCCCTCTCGATTGTTCATCATTTCTCTCTGTTTCTGATCCTGATGGCGGTTTACTCCATCACCTTCATGCCCACCCTCTCCCTCACCAACAGCATCTGCTTCCAGAACCTCCACGACGACCATGCCTATCCCCGCCTCCGCCTCTGCGGCACCTTCGGCTGGATCGTCGCCTCCACCCTCTTTCCCCTCCTCTGGCTCAACCACCCCAACCCCGCCGTCAACACCGCCCGCATCGGCAACTCCCTGCTGGTGGCCGGGGCCCTCTCCGTGCTGTTTGGCCTCTACGCCCTGTTTCTTCTGCCCAAGACGCCCCCCAAGACCAGCGCCACCCACCCCTGGGCCTTCCTGCGGGCATTTTCCCTCCTGCGCCATCGCGGGTTTCTGATCCTGGTCCTCTCGGCCCTGCCGATTTCCATGATCCATCAGGCCTTCTATTTCCGCGTCGCCCCCTTCCTGCGCGAAAGCCTCCACCTTCCCCTGGCCTGGGTCGGCCCGGTCATCACCATCGGCCAGTGGAGCGAAGTGACTTGCCTTCTGTTCCTCGGATTTTTCCTCAAACGCCTGGGCTTCAAAAAAGTCCTCATCATCGGCGCCCTCTCCTACACCCTGCGCTTCGCCATTTTCGCCATCGGCCAGCCCGTCCCGCTGGTGATCGCCGCCCAGGGGCTTCACGGCCTGGGCGCCGGCGGCTTCTTCGCCGGGGCCTACATCTGCGTCGAGCGCATCACCCCCGCCGACGTGCGCCATTCGGCCCAGATGGTCTTCGGCATCGCCATCCTCGGCGGCGGGCCCATTCTCGCCGCCTTTTACAATCAGTTTTTCGACCGCTTCCGCGTGCCGGTCGACGCCGCCGTGGGCATCCTCTCCCCCACCCGCCAGGACTACACCCAGTTCTGGTGCGCCCAGGCCCTGGTCGCGCTGGCCACCGCGGTGCTGCTCCTGCTGGTCTTCCCGCGCACCGTCGAAAAAGCCTGAGCCGCAATCCAGGTTTTTCACCAGGATGCGAGGTGTTTGCCCTACTGTTCTCCCCTTTCGATTTGCCCTTTTCCTCTTACAATCTCCCCATGACCCTGAAAGCCAAGTTCGTCCAGGCCCTCCTCTCTCTCCATGACGCCATTGCCCCCCGGCAACAGCCCAACGGGCAATTCCTCACCGACACCGGCTACACCGTCTATAACCAATACGCCGGCATCTACTTCGCCCTGCTCTACACCCACGAGGATCCGGCCAACCCCCATTTCCACAACCCCGAGACCCTCCGCCGCGCCCTCGCCGGGTGGGAATTTTATCGCACACAGGTGAACGCCGAGGGCAAGACCCGCATCTGCACCTTCGACCAGTACTGGTACGACAACGCCGATGAATGGGGCTGCTACTACTGGATTAATACCCTCCAGCTCCTGCGCCCCCACATGGATCCCGAACTGGCCGCCCAGTGGGACCAGTGCATCGACCGCATCGTCCATCAGGCCATCCGCCAGTACATCGACCGCGTTCTGGCGGACGGCCCTTCCCAGAAAAATCTCGCCGAGGGCTCCGTCGCCAACCACTTCATCTGGCATATCCTCTGTTTCTATCGCTACGGCATGACCCGCAACCGCCCCGAGATGTGCCAGGAGGCCCGCGCCATCATGGAGCGCATCTGCCGCACCCTCCCTCCCCATGGCGCCTGGTTCGAGCACGGCCTGCCAGTGGTCAAATACGCCGAGGTCGCCTCCTGCGCCGTCTCCCTCTTTGAGCTGTTCGACAACAATCCCGTCGCCGCCCAGACCATCGACCGAAGCCTCGATTACGTCCTGGCCACGACCTACCCCGATTTAACTCAGAATTCAGCCCTCGACTCCCGCAATCACTACAGCACCACCCGCGTCCCCTACACCGCCCCCACCTACGGCCGCTCCGAAGCGGGCCGGGCCTATCTCACCCGCTGGATCGACCACGTGAGCGATCTTCACCTGCCCAAATCCATCGCCACCCATCTTCAGGGCCTCGCCGTCGTCACCGACATCGCCTGCCACCTCCCCCCCGACATCCCCTGTATCGAGGCCGACCCGACAACTTACCTCCCCGAACAAACCCGCTGGCCCCAGCTCAATACCGCCATCACCCGCCGCCACGGCTGGACCCTCACCCTCTCCGGCTCCCCCACCAAGCCCTCGGCCAGCCGCTGGGTTCTCGAACGCCAGAATCTGGTGGAAATCTTCAACCAAGTCTCCCCGGTATCCCCAGAGACCGAATCCACCCCCGGCGCCGGCCTGATCGTCGGCGGCGGCCACTCCATCGCCCATCCCCATTTCTCCTGCTTCAACCTGATTGCCGAAGGAAAAGTCCACTATCTCCACGCCGACAGCCGCCTGGACGAAGCCGGCCTGAAACTCTCCCTCCTCTATGGCCCGCGCTGGTGCCATATCCACCTCGAGCAGATCACCGAAACCCAACTCCAGCTTCGCTACGAGGTGGAAGGGCTGACCGACCTGGAACGCGCCCTGGTTCACATTCCCCTCTGGCCCGGCCAATCCACACCCCCCGTCGCTCAGACCCTCCCGGCCGCTGCTGTCTTTGCTTGGAGCTCGGTCCAGATTACCCTCTCCGAGCCGGCCCGGTATACCTACCCCCACCACCCCTTCAATCCCTACCTCCAGAAGCAGCAGGCCGAATCCACGCCTCCTCATGCCCTGCTCACCGTCGAACTGGACAAGCTCCACCCTACCTGCCGCCTCACCCTCACGCGCTCCGCCTCGTGATGAGCCCGCTTCATGAGCCCCTGCCCACAAAAGAGGCATTCCACTGCCCACAATGCCCCCGTGCCCATCTCTTGTGCAGCCTGCCCGCGCCTCCCTCCGCACATTATCCTTGACAAAACCCAAACAATCGGCTATAATTGCGATATTATGGATTTGAACTTGGCTCCAACAAAATTACTTTTTTGTCATAGGCGAGTGCCCGCCACGGCTAAGCTCGCCCTCCTTCTCTCTATTCTCGCCCGCCGTATTTTGACCAACGAACCCAACCCAAACCCATCAAAAACCCGCCTCATGGCCTGAAAACGATGATTTCCCCACCCTGAACCCATGCGCGTATTTCCCAACGAACCCAACCCACCGCTCCCCAGTTCCGCTGAACGCCCCCCAGCCACCCCTGCGTCACTTTGTCGCTTTTTTGGTCGTCCGCCCTTTTCTCGCATGACCTTTGCTAAGATCGGGGCAAGGGCTATAAACCTGTTTGTGTATTGTGTGAATTTGCCTTGTTTTTAATCGGAGCACCATCCCATGAGTCTGAGTATGCGTCAGGAGGCCGTGAAGGTCATCGCCGAAGCCAAGCACCGTCTGAATCGCGTCGATTTCAAGACGACCCACATTAAGGACTTCTACGGCATCAATGTCTTCAATGAAGCCTCCCAGCGGGAGCGGCTCCCCAAGCACATCTTCAAAGCGCTCCAGGAGACCATCCGCCGCGGCGCCCCCCTTGACATCTCCATCGCCGATGCCGTGGCCAATGCCATGAAGGACTGGGCCATTGAAAAGGGCGCCACCCACTACACCCATCTGTTCCAGCCCATGACCGGCATCACCGCCGAGAAGCACGACAGCTTCCTCTCCCCATCCGGCAACTGCGCCCTGGCCGAGTTCAGCGGACGCGAGCTGATCAAGGGCGAGCCGGACGCCTCCTCCTTCCCTTCCGGCGGCCTGCGCGCCACCTTCGAGGCCCGCGGCTACACCGCCTGGGACCCCACCAGCCCCGCCTACCTCATTGAACACCCCAACGGCTCCACCCTCGTCATCCCCACCGTCTTCCTGAGCTGGACCGGCGAAGCGCTGGACAAGAAGACCCCCCTGCTCCGTTCGATGGAGGCCATCTCCGCCCAGGCCCTGCGCATCCTGCGCCTCTTTGGCGATCTGGACACCGTCCAGGTCTACACCACAGTCGGCCCGGAGCAGGAATACTTCCTGATTGACAAGAACTTCTACTACGCCCGGCCCGACCTGATCCATTGCGGCCGGACCCTCTTCGGCGCTCCGCCCCCGAAAGGTCAGGAGATGGAGGACCAGTACTTCGGCTCCATTCCCGAGCGCGTCCTGGCGTGCATGGCCGAGGCCGAAACCGAGCTGTTCAAACTCGGCGTCCCCGTCAAGACCCGCCACAACGAGGTCGCCCCCAGCCAGTACGAAATCGCCCCCCTCTTTGAAACCTCCAACCTGGCGACCGACCACCAGAACCTGGTGATGGAAATTCTCCGCCGCACCGCCAGCCACTACGGGCTGGTGGCGCTCATGCACGAAAAGCCCTTCGCCGGCATCAACGGCTCGGGCAAGCACAACAACTGGTCCATGTCCACGGACCGGGGCGAGAACCTCCTCAACCCCGGCGACAACCCCCACGACAACGCCCAGTTCCTGGTCTTCTGCACTGCCGTTGTGCGGGCCATCTCCCGATACGGCGAGATCCTCCGCGTCTCCATCGCCAGCGCCTCCAATGATCACCGCCTGGGCGCCAACGAGGCCCCGCCGGCCATCATCTCGGTCTTCCTGGGCGCGCAGCTCGAGGACATCTTCAAGCAGTTGGAGAACGGCGGCGCCAAGAGCAGCAAGAAGGGCGGCATGATGGAGATCGGCGTCAACGTCCTGCCGGAACTCCCTCGCGACAGCGGCGACCGCAACCGCACCAGCCCCTTCGCCTTCACCGGCAACAAATTCGAGTTCCGCGCCGTCGGCTCCAGCCAGAACATCGCCGGGCCCAACACCGTCCTGAATACGATTGTCGCCGAGTCACTGGATTACATGGCCACACGCCTCGAAGCGGAAGTCGCCGCCGGCAAGCCCTTCAACCAGGCGGTGCAGGAACTGCTGCGGGATGTGGTGCGCGAGAGCAAGAAGGTGCTCTTTGACGGCAACGGCTACAGCGCTGAATGGCACGCCGAGGCCGAGAAACGCGGCCTGCCCAACCTCAGGAACACCGTCGACGCCCTGCCGGTCGTGGTCCGCAAGGACACGCTGGAGCTGTTCGGCAAGTACAAGGTTTACAGCGACAAGGAGCTGCACAGCCGCTTCAATATCCTGTCGGAAAACTACGCCAAGGCGATCAACATCGAGTCCAACACGGCCCTGATGATGGCCCGGACCATGATCCTCCCCGCCGCCCTGCGCTACCAGAAGGAAGTGGGCGAGTCGATCGCCGCCGCCAAGGCCGCCGGCGCCGGCTCCCCCGCGGGTCTGGAAACTTTCGCTGAGTTGGTCGCCACCATCAATGAGTTCCAGCGCGACATCAAGGCGCTGGAGAAGGCCGCCGCCCATCATGAAGATGGGGAAGACCCCTACGCCCATGCCCGTCACGGACACGACCATGTCCTGCCGGCCCTGGTCGCCCTCCGCAAGACGGCCGACAAACTGGAAACGTTGGTCAGCGATGAACTCTGGCCCCTGCCCACCTACCGGGAGATGCTGTTCATCAAGTAAGGCGCCCCCGGCGGGGCGCCGCCCCGCCGATGGCTACTTGTACGTGGCCAGGATGCGCTGAAGCAGCTTTTCCTTAAAGGCCTGCATCCGGCGGACGGCGGCCAGCGTCTCGATGGGACGCTTGGCCGCCTCCGCCTTTGTGTACGCCTGCTTCAGCGCGCCCCAGTCGGCCGACTCCTGCGGCTTGGCATACTTGCTGACCACCTGGTCCACGAATTGGATCAGCTCCTGAGACTCCTTCGGGTCGAACTTGGGATTCCAGTCGATCGCCTTGAGATAGCGGGTGACTTCAACGCGGGTTTCGCTGAAGTAGTACTGCATCGCCTGTTCGGCCGGCTGGTCGATGAAAAATCCGAGGGCAAACACCGCCTCGTGGACCCCCTTTTTCGGCACGAACATGGTCCGCACGTCATACCCGCCGGAAATGGCGACCGACTGCGCCTGGGCCGGATCATAAATCAGGAAGCACCCGTCGCGCTGCTGGGCCAACTGGTTGTAGTACGCCAGCGCCTCCGCCGCCACGGGCAATTCGGTCGCCTTGGATTCGACCTGGTACCGCCGCTCCGGCGTGGCTACCCAGCGTTGTCGCTGCTTGGGGCCGGAGGTGTTGGCCGGGTAGCAGCTAAGCGCGATCTTCTCCAGCGGCACATCCGGGCTGGAGAGGCGAATAAACAGCCAGTGCGGCAGCGAGGCATCCTCCAGCAGCGTCAACGTGAAGCTTTTGCCCGCCCCGTTGCCCTTGGCCGTCTCTTCCAGCGGCCAGCGAAGCGCCACGATCGTGCGCTGGCCCTCCTCCAGCAGATAAGCATCATCCAGCAGATAAGTGCTGCTGGCGTCAACGACCTTCCCATTCACGCGGAGGTTGGCCTGCAGGAAGTTCCAGAGATTCCACCCGCCGTTGGAGCCCCGCCCGTCCACGCGGGCGGGACGACCGAACTCCAGGCCCAGCGAATGGTCGCCGTATTTCTCCTTCACCGCCTTGATCTGCCCCTTATGCACGGTGCCGATGTAGTTCACCCCGCCTTCCGGAAGCTGAATCTCCACCTCTTTCTGCACGATGTCCGGCCCGCGCTTGGGATTGGGTTTCATCTCACGCTTGATAAGGACGGCGCTGGCCTGAGAGGTCCAAAAAAGCAGCAGAATGGCAAAAAGGATGTTTCTCATGATGTTCAGTAGGTCTGGTGAGGGAGACATTCATCGCAGGATTCCCGCCTCGCCCCTCCCCCGGATGCACCGGGGGAGGGGATTCAGGAGGGAGACTCATTTCACCTGCAGGGCGCTTTGGGCGCTCAGCCCGGTGCGCACATCCGTGATCTTAACGGTGTACTGGCCGGGGGCATCGTTGTACGCCAGCCGGACGGTGCGCTGCTCCTCGGTCCCCTGCCCTTCTAGCACCCGCATGCGGCGCCGCAGCGGCTGGCCGTCGGGACCGATCACCTCAACCCGGTAGATGCCGTCCGCCGCCAGGGCGGCCGGGGCAATCTGCACCGCCTGACCCAGGCTCGTTTCCGAGGCGCTGAGCTGAAGGGCCGGGGCGTGCTGCTCCTGCTCGAATGTGCAGAACAGCTGGAACGGCGCGTCCATCTTGAACTTCACGGTGTCGGCATGCCCAACCAGCCCGCCGTCCACCCGATAGATGTAGGCGGTGGCCGGGAGCTTCAGCGTGGCCTCCTTGCCGATGTCCCCGTCATCGACGGTCATGCCGATGGTGGTGCAGTCCCCCTTCTGTCGGAGGCTCAGCAGCATCTTGTCACGGCGCGTCCCTTCCACCTGCACGCTCGGCTTTACATCGCCCAGCGCCAGCAGCTTGAGCATGAACTGGTCGAACGGCGTGTCGGCCGAGGCGGTGTCATTGGCCGAGCCCAGCCCCATGTTCAGCAGGATCGCCAGCCCCTTGCCCTGTTTGCGCCAGGTGAAGGGCTTGATGCCGGGGGACTGCCAGGCCTTGGCCGCCTCGAAATGAATGGATTGCCCGTTGATCGTCTGGTCCAACTTCACCGGCTCCATCGCCAGCTTCGGCTTGCCGTCCAGCGCCTCGGCCCCGAAAAGACCAGCCAGGGTGCTGTGGTCCAGCGGCTTGCAATACTCATTGAGGATGCCGGGGTTGATGTCGGCGATGACGACACCCCCCTTCTCGACGAACTGGGCGATCTTCCGGCTCTCCTCGGCGCTGAGGGCCGAAGCGCCAGGCATGAACAGGACATGGTATTTGTCCAGCACTCCGTCATTGACCATGGAGTCCGTGACGAAATCGAGTGTCAGGCCGCGGTGGTGGGCCAGGTTGAGCATGGCCATCGCACCATCGGTCGGGTTCATGAAGCGGTCATCCATGAACGATGCGCTGTAAGAGCCGTGGCTCCAGAGCAGCGCCAGCCCATCACTCTTGAGCGGCTGATTGATCAGGAGCTGCGCCTGGCCGCCGGCCAGTTTCTCAAGCCAGGGAAGCAACTGCTTGTAATAGTCGGCGTAGCGGAAGTCGATGGCCAGGAAGCCATCCACCGCCATGGCGGCGTTGTACCAGGCGCTGCCGTTGACGACCCCTTCCAGCAATCCGCGCCACTGCAGGCGCGGATATCCGCCGCGCCCGCCGTGGCCGGAGGTGTAGCCGCCCCACCAAAGGGTGCGCAACTTACGGCCGCCCAGGCTGCGGAGCAGGGCGTCCATGACCGGGTTGCTGTACGGGCCCCAGAAATCCATCCCCTTGAGCGTCAATTCCAGATCGCCGGGAACGGAGCCTTCGGCCCCCACCAGGGCATGGGGATCGATCGTCTTGATGTAGTCGGCCAGGAATTTATGGTTGTCCGCATACTGCTTCTCCATGAAGCGGCGGTGATCGTACCAGGCCGGATAATTCTTCTCCTTCCGCACCTCCTGCGGCGTGGGCTGCTTCACCTGCTCGAAGCTGGCGAATTTGGTCCCCCACTGCTCGTTAAGCTTCTCGATCGTGCCGTAGCGGTTGCGGGCGTACGCAATGAAGGCCTTCTGATCCGAAGGGGAATAGCCCGCATCGTACGAGAAGCCGTTTTCATCCCCCAGCGAATAGACCAGAGGGCCGTATTGCGGGATGTTCTTGATGCGGAGGTCGATCGACTTCTTCCACAGCGCCTGGATGGCGGGATTATAGAAGGACTGATCCGCGCCCAACTCCTCATCTATCTTTTTCTTATCCAGTCCGAGGAGCTGGTTCGTGTGCGTCCATCCTTCCTTGCCCTTCTCCGTGCCGGCACTGAGGCCGATTCGCGTCATGTAGGGCACAAAACGCTGATCGAACAGGGCGGCCAGGCGCGTGTTGGGACCGCCGTCAGGATGGCTCAGGCCCGCGTGCCATCCGGACTTGTCCACCACCTGCGACGCGTAGAGGGCCGGAAACGTGTCCGTCACTGAGCCCCAGGCGATCTTGGGATACCCCGGCATGTCGTGGCGGGGGAAGAAAAGGACCGACTGGGTGGTGGCGATGATCTGATTGTTCTGCTCCAGATCGCACCAGAGCACCCCGGCGAGCGCGGGAATGGGCGGCGGCTTGAGGGTGAAGGTGGCGGAGGCCTGACCGGCGGGCAACTGGAACGACTGCTGCGCCCAGACGCGCCCATAGGGATGGTCGGCCAGGCGCAGATGGACGTCCAGAGGCGTCTGGGCGGCCTTGGAGAGCTTGACGGTGACCGGTATCGGAGCGGCCACCTCAAAAGATTCGGTGGGCGTGGAGAGATTCACCTCACCCAGCGGGCTGGTGACGGTAAAACCATCATAGCCAAAATCGCTGACGCCCTTGGCGTCAAGGACCTGCAGATCAAGCGTATATGCCCCGGCCGGCAGATGGGGCGGGGTCACTTTGACGGTTCCGTCGTTGGCCGCATCCTGCTCGTGCGTCCAGGCGATGCGGTTCCAGGAGTCACGGATGCGGAGTTTGACCTTGGCCTGGCTTGCCTCTTGGCCGGTCAGGTGAAGGGTAAATCCCTCGGAGGCCAATTGATCGGCGGTAAACGATTTAGCATTGCCCAATGGAGATGACTGCAAAGAGACGCCGGGCGAGCGGCCGGCGGCCCAGCGGATGGCCCGAAGGGCCAGGACCATGTTGTTTTCGTAGTGTTCCGAGGCCTGGGTGGTATACGGCTGATCCATGGTGATCGACGTTCCGCCCGAGACACCGCTGGGCGCCCCGGGATATCGGAGCAGGACGATGCGCCCCTTGCCAAACTGGTAGGTCTGGACCAGCTTGTCGGGGGCAATCTCCCGCAGCGAGGGGGGAAGGTTGCCGGAATCGACCAGCGCCGTGATCCTGGCGGCATCCTGCGTGGGATGGGCCAGCAGTTTCTTCAGCGGAAATGGACGGGAGTAGGTCACGACCAGCCCCCCGCCATTGGCGACATGCTCGACGATGCGGAACTGCGCCTCGGCCGGGAGAATCTTGAAATCGACATTGCCCAGGACGATGACATCGGCCGGCTTCCTGATCTTTTCAAGCAGCTCGGCCGTCTTTTCCTGAAGGCTGGTGCCCTCGACGGCCGCCTCATAGACGCTGACCTTGTTCAGCGCGAAGGCGTGGAAAATCGCCACCGCCTGAAAATCGATGCTCATGCGTTCGGCGGCCTCGACAACCTCGCGGGCGGCGAGGTTGCGCGGCGTGATGAAAGTGGCGTGAATCGGCCCGCCCGCCAGGGGCGTGGCCCAGTCCAGATGCGGCGATTTCACCTCCATGGTGACATCGCGCAGATACGACCCTTCCAGCCGCCCGGCGCCCAAGACAGGCGCAGCGGCCAACACAGCGGCGACGAACGCCCCGGTCCAACGTGTATAACCCATAGTCCTTTCCCTGTGCGACACGCATCGCGCGCGTCATGATTCCCATTCGTCCCTAGACGATGCAAAACAGCTTCCTAAATACCACTCCTGAATTCATTAAAATCCCGCCACCGTGCCCCAGGTGGGATTGGTGGGCATGCCGTGAGAGAAGACATTGTTGACCAAATGTACCGACGATTCCCCGGGATAGGCCGCATGAATGGGCATTTGCTTGGCGTACAGACTCTCGACATGCCCATCGACGAACAGAACATTGCCCATCCCTTCATGGCGGACCACAACATTGTAATTCCGGGTTGCCTTATCCGTCGGCGGCGCTGCATATACGTTGGCAATCGAATGGCAGTACGTCTCCAGCATCAGAGCCGTACGCGTCGGCAGGCGGAGTTGGGAAAGCTTTCCCGAAGGCAGCGGCAATGCGCCCAGGGTTGAACTCCCGGTGATGAAGGTGTTCACGCCATAATCGGTGTAATATGACGTCAAGGGGGTACGGGCCGTCCACATTTCATCGCTGGGGCAGCGAAAAACGCCGCCGTCGCCCATGGTCGGCTTCATCTTGAAATACAGTGGCCCCACCACATCGGTGAGGTAGTACCAATTATCAGGCCAGACGCCGGTGCCGGGATTGGGCGCGACCGTTGAATCCAACGGCTGCGTGCGTTTGGTTGAAGGAAGCCAATCATCAAAATCATTGGCGTACATCCGTATAACGGATCCAAACTGGCGCATGTTGCTGGCGCACGAGACTTTCTTGGCCGCCTCGCGGGCCTTGTTCAATGCCGGCAGAAGCATTGCGATCAGGATGCTTATGATTCCGATGACGACCAGCAACTCCACAAGGGTGAAGCCCTTGTGAGAGCGGATTCGATTCGTGATCTTCGCTTTATTTTGATTCATCATACGATTCAGCTTCGCTCCTTCGACCGCAATAAACGGCCGACACATGGTTAAAAACTACCCAGGGGCGTCACCTGCGGCTGAACACCGCCGACAAACCAGGTGCTCAGGATACTGGCCGACGATGCGGCGGGGTAGCCGAGCATCGAAGGCACTTCCTTCAGACCACGCGTCTCCACATGCCCATCCAGGAACAGGACATTGGCCTTGCCCTGGTGCCGGAACGCGGGCCAGGTGTGGACCTGAACCAGATCGGAGTTGGCGGGCATCGCCGAATTAAAAATTACTTGGGCATGGCCGTAATTGTCCATCATCAGGCACGTGCGCGTCGGCTGTTTGGCGCTGGAGATGCGCATGGCGGGGAACCGCATCCAACCCGAGCTGGTCTCGTCGGTAAAGGTGCAGTTGATGCCATAGCTCTGATGGTAGGCGACCGGATTGGTGCCGCTCATGCGGATGTCATAGACATCGTCGGCGGGACAACGGTGAATCGTGTTTTTGCCGGGACTGGGTTTCTGGTTGACCAGATAGGTGGAGCTGACCGGCGAAGTCAGGACGTAGTAGTTGTTGCTCCAGACGCCGGATGCATTCTGGGTGGCGCAATTTCCGACGCCCGGCAGGAAACCATGATTGTCGTTGGCGTACATCATCATGATCTGCCCCCACTGGCGCAGGTTGCTCATGCACTGGACGGTTTTGGCCTGTTCGCGGGCCCGGTTCAGCGCCGGCAGGAGCATTGCGATCAGAACGGCTATGATCCCGATGACGACCAGCAGCTCCACCAATGTGAATGCGGAACGGCCCGCTACGGAATGCGTGGGATGTGAACGCATGGGATGACCTCACTTTCATGAACATGTTGTGAACGGTCCTTCCAGCCCGCCGCGGGATCACGCGATCCGGCGCGGGTCAATATCGCTGCAGCAGCTCCCGAAGCCGGGCCTGCCAGTAAATCTCGTCGATCTGGTTCCGCATCTGTGCCAATTTCCCGGCCGCCTGCAGGGCCTCGGCTCCCTCCAGGCTACCCTGGTCGATGCGGCTATAAGCCTCCTTCAGCTTCTTCAATTGAGCGTCCACCTTGGGATCGGGCGCTTTGGCCGCGGCGGCTTTGGCCTGCTGGAGCGCCTGGGCGGTCTGGTCGGAGGCCGACTGGATCAACTCCTTGGGCTTATACAGCTGCACCTGATCGCGCGCGCGGCAGACATAGATCCCCTCCGGGGCGACCATCTGCCACGGGGGCGTCACCAGTTCACTCAGGTGCTGGACGATCGGTTTCATCCCCGAACCTGAATCCCCCACAAAGCAGAGATACCCGAACTTATCCGTCGAATTGTAATTCCCGCCGGGCGCCCAGGTGACGCCCTGGAATTTGCCGCTGCTCCAGGCGTAGCGCACATGGTCAAACATCCAGACGCTGCCCGGCCCAGCCTTGGACCCCAGGTCCGACCAAGGGAAAAAGGCCTCGATCGTCCAACCCTCTTTCTCGATCCTGGTGGCGCACCGCCAGCCATAGCCGCTCCAGGCGTTGTCGGTGACGGCCGCATCGATCCGCCGCATATCCCCCTGCGAACCGAGCGAGTTGATGGTGAACTTGGTATAGCCGATCGATTTGGCATCTGGATCGAAATACAACTCCGCGCAATCATCCGTCCAGAGTTCGGCCGCATCGCGCACCGCCACGTGCTGGCGCAGGTTTTTCACGTTCGGGTCGTGGTTGACGATGGCCAGATAGAGTCCCTTGTCGTCGTAGGTCATGCGCAGGTCGGTCTTGAGCACGCCGGGACCGGGATCGGGCTTCCAATATTCATAATACGTGCTGGAAACGGGAACCGACGCCCAGGCCGCATCCGACAGATCGCCGTCAATCACCGGCGCCTGCTTCAGCGGTGTCACCACATAACAGGCGATGGTGCGCGTCGATTCCGCCAGCGCGGCAACCGATGTGCACAGGATGCAAACCAGAATCAGACCGATCGACCTCATGCCGCAACCTCCCGTTGAGATGCCTCCAGACATTCATTGCCGCGCTGCTCCACGAGGCGGCAAAATTCATCCGTGCCCAGCCGCCCCGCCACCCACTGCTTGCTCAAAGCGGGCAGAATCTCCTCTACCGCCCGGATGTATCCCGGGACCCATTCCCCAAAGACCACCGCCTTGTCATGCATCGTCGACAGAATTTCCCTCTCCTCCGGGGTGTATGCCTGCCAGAGGGAGGGCATCCGGGCGGAGATCGACTGCTCGCGCGGCGAGCGGGTGATCCAGCGCTGCTGGGCGGGCCAGGCCAGGTGAAGGAGAAAGTCCCGCGTCTGCTCGCGGTGGGGCGAGAGCCGGTTGAGGAATCCGATATTGATTCCCTCAAGATACCTGCCCCCCGGCCCCAGGGGATAAAGCCAGGGCGTCCAGCCGGCGCCTTCCTGAGTCATCAGCCCCGTGCGGCAGGTGTAATCGATTTCCGCCAGACATTGCTGAGCGGCCGTGCGCCCCTGATGGACTGTCGGGCGCGATCCGGTCTGTTCCAAAAAGCGATCCAGCCGATCCAGCGCCTGCCGGACCGCCGGGCGGCGCAGGTTAAAGCGCTCTCCATCCAGCAATCCACCCGCCGCCACCGTCAGATACTGGTGGACATTGAAGGTAAACACCCCGTGGACGTTGAGCGGACGGGTTCCCGGGCGTGCCGCGGCGGCCTCGGCAAGCAGATCGAAGACTTCCTCCCAGGATGCCGCCGATTGCAGCGGGCGCACCAGCCGATCCGGAAGCAATCGGGTGTTGAGCAGCCCTGTCATGAGGCAGGCGCTGATCGGCACGCCAATCGACAGCCCCTCCTCCCGGTGCGGCACCGTTTGAATATAGCGGTCTTCCACGCCGGCCGCCTGCAGTTGGGCCGTGTCGAATGGTTCGGTGTCGCCCCGCAGCCGCCCTCCCTTATACATCTCCATATGCGTGGAGATGAAGGCGTCGGACCAGGGAAGCAGCCGCCCATATTCCCGCCGGTTACCGGGAAAGCTCGGCTCAATCCGGACCTGTGGATGGTCCTGGCCATATTGGCGGCAAATGCGTTCCCAATAGCGCCGCGTACTCCGGTCCCAGTTGGCGGCCAGAAAATGGATGTCGCTCACCGCCGATTCGGGCGTATCCAACAGATTGAATCCCACCAGAGGCACAGATGCGTATTCAACAAAATCGTCGGAAGCGGAAAATGGCTGCGGCGGCCAAAACGGGGCCGGCTTCAGCGGCTGGTTGGAACCCATTGGGGCGACATACAACCCGCTCTTGGGACGGGAGATCAGTGCCCCCTCGGCCTTCAGATCATTTAACGCCAGACGCACCGTGTGCAGCGGCGCTTCATATCGCTGGGCCAGTTTGCGCTCAGAAAGGACGCGGTCGCCGGGACGCATCTGCCCCTGGGCGATCTGCCCGCGCAGCCGGTCGGCCAGTTCGCGCGCAGCCCGCCGGCCGGAAGTCGCTTTGTCGGCTTGCACTCTGGACATGGCATCGGGCAAGATAACCCAAACTGCAATAAGGTGCAAGGAAAAAATGGCAAAGACAACTTGCGGACGGCCTCGCTGAGGCCGCTACGCCTTCACCACCATCCCATCGAACGCCGGCTCGATTCCGTGGGGCAGGAGCGTTTGGATCAGCTCCTCGTGCAAGAGTCCGCCATGGTGAGAAAAATGCGTGGCGATGAAGCGGGTGTGGTCATCGGCAATCCCGCGTCGGCGAAATTCCTCGGCCATCCGGATCACCCCGCCCACGCACATGTGCCCCCGGTTGATCGTCTCCAGCCCGCCGCTGGTGCAATCCAGCAATGCGATATCCAACGTAAGGCCGTCGGCCAGCGCCTCGAGCGTTTCGGACGGATAGAGGCCCGAATCGTGGCCGTAGAAGAGGGTTTTACCATTGCGCCGGATGCGCGGCACCACCGCCCCCGGCGCATGATCGGCCGGCAGCGCCCAGATTTCCGCCCCGTCGGCCGTGGTGAAATGATCCCCGGCTTCCATCGGCTTGAGCTCGACCACCTCCTTGTATCCGCCCTCCACCTTGAACGACCGGCGCACCATCTCCAGCACCGCCGAATTGCCCCGGATTTCAATCTTTTGCGGCAGCGGCGTTTTCACGTAGGTCATCCAGGACATCTCCGTCGCCACGATGTGGTCGGCGTGCTGGTGCGTGAACAGGATCGTCCGGACCTGGGAAAGATTCCGCCCGGTCTGCTGCATCTGCAGCAGCGTATCGGGCCCGAAATCCACCTTGAGCACCTCATCGATCAAGGCCCCGGCCCGTCCGCGCAGGTTCCGCCCGCCGCGCCGGCGCGCTTCCAGGCAGTTCACACAGGTGCAAAAGGGAGAAGGCCACCCCTCGGCGGCCGCCGTTCCGAGCATGAGCAGTTCCATGCCCGGCAGAATACCGCCGGAACTTTATTGCACAATATTGCACATGCACCTTCGACAGGCTATGATCCGCCCCTTATGAACATTGCAGTCTTAGGCACGGGCGGCATGGGGCGCACGGTGATCCAGCACTTGTTCAAGGGAGGCGGATTCGATCGGATCATCGCCTACGACCGACGCCCCGAGGCATTCGCCGAGACGAAATTCACCCGCCTGCCGTCCGATCCCCGCCTCTCCACCACCACCGACCTGGAGGCGATCCTCCGGGATTCCAGCATCCGACTGGTCTTCATCACCGCCTCCAATGCCGCCCACGCCCCGCTGGCCATCGCCGCACTGAAGGCGGGCAAGGCGGTCTTCTGTGAGAAGCCGATGGCGACCACCTATGAGGATGCGGCCGGGATGGTGCAGACCGCCAGGGAGACCGGCGGGTTTCTGCAGATCGGCTTTGAGCTCCGCTATTCGCTGCTCTACAGCACGATCAAGAAGTGGATCGACCAGGGGCTGCTTGGAAAAATCTCCAACACCCACTGCTTTTACATCTGCAGCGCCCGCGAGCGGGGCCTGTGGCGCGATGATCCGTCCCAGGGGGGAAGCATGTTCGGCGAGAAACTCTCGCATTACGTCGATCTGCCGCGCTGGTGGATCGGATCGGATGTGTCGGAGGTCTATTCGGTCTGCTCCCCCAACACCACGCCCTACATGGGCGTGCGCGACAACTATCACACCTCCTATCGCTTCGCCAACGGCGCGGTGAGCCACCTGACCTTCCAACTGGGCATGGCCGCCACGTTCGAGGGGGACATTCTGCAGAACATGGTTTCGCAGCAGTTGGACGATGGGCACGAGCTGCGCTATCTGGTGATCGGCGACAAAGGGGCGGCCGCCACGGACGTCTTCCGCCGCTCGCTGCGCCGATGGGAATTCAAGCTGGGCGAGACCAAACAGCTCAGCCACGTCGTTGAAAAGATCACCTGGGATCAATCCGAAGACCACCGGTTCTATCACAACACCCTGGACCAGACCCACGACATCGTCCGCCGCGTGGCCGAGGGCCTGCCCCCCATGACCCCGGCCGACGACGCCCTCAAGACCATGGAGCTCTGCTTCGCTGCCGAACAGTCGGCCGATCTGGCCAAGCCGGTCTTTCTGAACAAATTCTGAGCAGATAACGATCCTCCAGGCCCGGGCCATTAAGCCGGATCGGCTTGAGGGAAGGACGCTCTTCCCTACCCATTCTGCGTCACCAGATACAGCACCGCCATCCGCACCGCCAGCCCGTTGGTCACCTGCTTTAGAATCCCGCTGTGCGGGCCGTCGGCGATGTCGCTCTGGATTTCGATGCCCCGGTTCATCGGGCCCGGGTGCATGACAAAGACATCCTTTTTGCATCGCTGGAAACGGTCCCAGGTCAGGCCATAGAGACGCGTGTATTCGCGCACGGAGGGAAACTGGTTGCCCCGGATCCGCTCAAACTGCACGCGGAGCATGTTGATCACATCCATCTCCCCCACCACCTCATCGAAGTTGTGCGTCACGCGCGCCCCCAGCTTCTCAAACGCCCGAGGCAGCAGCGTGGCCGGGCCCACCAGCGTCACCTGCGCCCCCAGCTTGGTCAGCGCATGCAGATTGGAGCGGGCAACGCGGCTGTTGGCGATGTCCCCGACGATCGCCACCTTCAGCCCCTGGATGTTCCCGAAACGCTCGCGGATGGTATAGGCGTCCAGCAGCCCCTGCGTGGGATGCTCGTGCGCCCCATCCCCCGCGTTGACCACCGAGCATTGCACTGTCCGGCTCAGAAGCTGCGCCGCTCCGGCCGCCGGGTGGCGGATCACGATCACATCCACCCCCATCGCCTCAATGTTCCGGGCGGTGTCCGTCAGCGTTTCCCCCTTCGACACGCTCGATCCCTTTTCGGAAAAATCGATCACATCGGCCGACAGCCGCTGGGCCGCCAGGGAAAAGCTCGTCCGCGTCCGGGTGGAATCCTCCCAGAAGGCGTTCACCACCACCCGCCCGCGCAGCGCCGGCACCTTTTTGATGCTGCGTCTGGAGACCTCCTTGAATGAGTCGGCCATCTCCAGGACGATCCGAATGTCGTCGGCGGAGAGTTCCTCCAGGGTGAGCAGGTGGCGGCGGTTCCAGCGGGAAGGGGGTTGAGGCTCCATGTCAAAGCCCCATTGTGGCCAACGAAAGGCTCGGGGGCAACTGCCCGGTTAACTCTTCGCCGTCCGCTCCGCCATCAACAGGTAAAAATATCCCACCACCGCCGCCACGGCCGAAGCGCCCAGAATGCCGATCTTGCTATCGGCAATATGCATCGGATCGACGAAGGCGAGATTGGTGATAAACAGCGAAACCGTAAAGCCGATGCCGGCCAGCAGGCTCACCCCCACCATATCCCGCACGCGCACGCGGGGCGGCATCGCCGCGATGCGAAGCTTGATCGCCAGCCACGTCGCCCCTCCGATGCCGATGAATTTCCCAACCAGCAGGCCGATGAAAATGCCACCCGTGACCGGGCTGGTGATCGCCTCCCGCACCTGCTCGGCCGTCAATTCCACACCGGAGTTTGCCAGCGCGAAGATCGGCAGAACGAGATAACTGACCCATGGGCGGACCAGCCGGTCCAGCCATTCCAGCGGCTCCTCGGTATTGCGGGTGATCTCCTCCAGTTGACCCAGCACCAGCGTGGCCTCGGCGGCATCCTGGCGCCCCAGCGCCTGACGCAGCTTGTCGGTCAGCCGATCGGCCGTCTGGGCGAAGCGGTCCAGGTCGCAGTAGCCGCGGGCCGGCGAGAGCAGCCCCAGGATCACCCCGGCGATGGCCGCATGAATACCGCTCTTGAGCATGGCGACCCAGAGCAGCACCCCCAGCAGCCCATAGATGCCCGGATTACGCACGGGAATCCGCCGAAGGAGCACCGTCACCAGAATCAGCGCAGCACAGGCGATCAGCGCGCCCCAGGAAATCGTGCCGGAATAAAAAACGGCGATAATCAGGATGCCCCCGATGTCATCCACCGTGGCGAACGCCAGCAGGAATATCTTGGCCGAGGTCGGCACGCGATCCCCCAGCAGGGAGAGCACCCCCAGGGCAAAGGCAATGTCGGTAGCCACGGGCACGCCCCAGCCATGAACCGCCGCTGTACCGCGGGTGAAGGCGATGTAGATCAGCGCCGGCACGATCATGCCCCCCGCCGCCGCAATTACCGGCAGTGCCGCCTGCCGCACCGTCGCCAGCGAACCGTGAACCATCTCCCGCTTGATCTCCAGCCCGACGGCCAGGAAGAAGAGGGTCATCAGCCCGTCGTTGATCCAGTGGTGAACCGAGAAGCTGAAGGTGAGGACATGCAGATCCACCGTCAGCACCTGTTCCATCAGGTGGTGATAGCTCTCCACCCAGGGGGAATTGGCCCAGATCAGCCCCACAATCGCCCCGATAATCAGCATCACCCCCCCTGCCTGCTCGGCGTGGAGAAGGTGCTGCATCGGCAGCGTGATTCGCCGTGAGAAGGGGGAGAGCTCAGCGCGGATCGTCGTCTTGCCGCGGGTGCGGGGAGGAATGTTCATTGTGAATGATGGTTGAGTTAAGAATCACGACTGGCAAATACGGAGACGGCATTTGCCATTCAGCCTTGTTCATCATTTGCTCAAAACTGCCGCAGGAATCGAATGTCGTTTTCGACAAACAGCCGGATGTCGTTAATGCCGTATTTGCGCATCGCGATCCGTTCCACGCCGAAACCGAAGGCCCAGCCGCTGTACTGCTCCGGATCGATGCCGCAGGCTTTCAGAACGTTGGGATGAACCATCCCGCACCCGCCCAGTTCGATCCACCGGCTTTTGCCGTCCGGCAGGTCAAACCAGACATCCACCTCGGCCGACGGCTCGGTGAAGGGAAAGAAGCTGGGGCGGAAGCGCACCTTCGTCTCCGGCCCGAAATACGCCTTGACAAATTGCAGTATCGTGCTTTTGAGATCGACCATGCTGACCTGTCGGTCCACCACCAGCGCTTCGAGCTGGTGGAACATCGACAGGTGCGTCATGTCGTGCGTGTCCGGCCGGTAGACTCGCCCCGGAATCACCACCCGGATCGGGGGCTTCTGGTTTTCCATCACGCGAATCTGCACAGTGCTGGTCTGCGTCCGCAGCAGCCGCAGGTTGCCCTGAACGGCCGTCTCCGCAGTCGTCGGCGCCAGGTAGAAGTTGTCCAGCGGGTCGCGGGCCGGGTGCTGCTCCGGAATGTTCAGGGCGATGAAATTGTGAAACTCATCCTCCACCTCCGGCCCCTCCGCCACGTCAAAGCCCATGCGGGCGAACAGCTCGGTCAGTTCATCAATGACGCGCATCAGGATGTGCCGCCGCCCCACCGCCGGGCGCAGGCCCGGCTCGGTGATGTCGATGTTCCCCGTGGGCAGGTCAGCCGATGCGCTGCTCAATTCCGCTTTCTTCGCCTCAAACGCTTCGGTGAGCCGCTGTTTCAGGGTATTGACCTGCTGCCCCACCTCCTTTTTCCGCTCCGGCGGGGCCTGGCTGATGAGGCGCGGCAGGTTTTTCACCTGCCCCTTGGCGCCCAGGTACTTGATGCGGTATTGCTCCAGGGCCTCCGCGCTGCCCACCTGCTCCAGTTCCTCCAGCGCCTCACGGCTCAGGACGGCGATTTGTTCCAGTGCATCCATATCAATTGCCATTTGTCAGTTGCCGGCGGCCGATTGTCAAATCGAGAGTTCCTCCCGAATCCGACAACTGACAGCCGGCCGCCATGCCCGTATACTTTCCCCATGAGCATCGCCAAATCCACCTTCGGCACAACCCCCGACCACCGGACGGTTGAACAGTACACTCTGGGCCGCGATGGAGGCCTCTCGGCCAGGATCATCACCTACGGCGGCTGCGTCACCGAGTTGCACGTGCCCAATGGCCAGGGCCAATCCACCAATGTCGTCCTCGGCTACGACAACCTGCGTCAGTACCTGGAGGAAAATGACCCCTATTTCGGCGCGATCGTCGGCCGGGTTGCCAATCGCATCGCCCACGGGGCCTTTGTGCTGGACGGGCGGCAGTACACCATCGGCAGGAACCAAGGCAGCCACACGCTCCACGGCGGCGTGGTCAACTTCTCAAAGGTCATTTGGAAGGCCGATGCCTCCGACACCCCCAGTGGTCCGGCCCTGCGCCTGACCTACCACAGCCCCGACGGGGAAGAGGGATTTCCCGGCAACCTGGAGGCGGTCGTCACCTACACCCTCACCGATGACAACGCCCTGCGGATCGATTATCAGGCGGGCACGGACAAGCCCACGCCGGTCAACCTGACCAATCACAGCTATTTCAACCTTGCCGGCGCGGGCAACGGGGACATTCTCGACCACGTCCTGATCCTGGCGGCCGACGAATACACGGCCGTGGATGACCAGCTCATTCCCACCGGGCAGATTGCCACGGTCCATTCCACCCCGCTCGACTTCACCACCCCCCATCCCATCGGCCAGCGCATCGACCAGGTGCGCGTCGGAAAGGTCACCGGCTACGACCACAATTACGTCCTGAACAACGGCCCCGGCGTCCTGGTTCATGCCGCCCGCGTCGAGGAGCCCCGGTCCGGCCGCGTCATGATGCTCTCCACCACCCAGCCGGCCGTCCAACTCTACACCGGCAACTTTCTCGACGGCTCGCTCAAGGGCAACGGCGGAACCTATGGACGCCACGCCGGTTTCTGCCTCGAAACCCAGCATTTCCCCGACGCCGTCCACCACCCCAACTTTCCCAACACCATCCTCCGCCCTGGCCAGGTCTACCGCCAGCAGACAATTTATCGGTTTGAATGAGGCTGAGGCGACGGAGCGCCACAGCAACGAACGTTGGCAGACCAGAAATTTCTTCGTCGCTTCGTGCCCTCGCCCCCTCTTTGATCAATCCTTCTGCTTCGTCCCCAGTTCCCTGGCAATCTCGCTCTCCAGCTCATCCAGCTTGCCCAGTTCCGCCTTTTCATTGGCCAGCACATCCGCCTCGATCATCCGGTCGATCTCGGCGTCTGAGACCAGTTCCTCCCGCGCCGTCGGGGCGCCGCCGGCAATGGCGGACTGCTCCATCGAATCCAGGAAAATCTCCATCCGCTCCTCCATGCTCCCCGCCTGAGCGACGGCCTTTTCCCACTGCGCCTGCGTGCGTGTCAGGTCCATCTCCCCAAACACCCGCCCGATCTCCCGCGCCATCAGCCCCATCGACTCGGCGAACTGCTGGCTGGCCGCCGCCTGCTGTTGAATGAGCATCGCGTTCTTGATTGCCAGCAGTTGCCGCTCGAGCATCTTTTTCACCGCGGCGGTTTTTTTCAGCGCGGAGCGGATGAACTGGTACTGCTGCTCGTCCCCGATTTTGCGGGCATGCTGGGCATTTTTGATGCAATCATCGGCGAATTTTTCCTGCTGGCGGATCGATCGCTCGATGGCGCGCATCCCCGTGCGAATCCGCATCTCCCGCTCCACCCGCCGCTGGTCTTTGGATTTGAACAGGCCCATGCCCGAATTGTACCGCATTACCCCCCTTCCGGCATCGCCTCGACCCGGCGCCCCCCCACGATATTTCCCGCTGCCCGAAGATTTTTAGCGTGAATCCTACTCACAAATGTCCAATTTTTGCTGAATTCGTCCGGCGTCATCCCCAATGCCCTCCCTCGACTCGCCATTGACAACCCCGCCCCCCGGCCGCTACCATGCCCGCCGACAATTAAAGAATCTCTTATCGAGAGTGGCTGAGGGTAGGGCCCGTTGACGCCACAGCAACCGACTTCCGCGATCCGTCGCGGGACCCCCGGTGCTAACTCCCGCCTCATTCATGCGTCATGAATGCAGGGAAGATAAGAAGATGCCCAAGCTCATGCCTGCCCAAGCCTCTTCTTATCGAAGAGGTTTTTTTTGTGTTTATTATTTGTTGTTTGTTCCCGGTTGTTTTCGACCGCACAACAAATAACCAGTGACAAATAACAACGGACAACGATCATGAGCTACGTCATCGGACTTAAGTGTAAAGAGTGCGGCCATCAGGCCCCCATCTCCCCCAAACATGTCTGCGAGGCCTGTTTCGGCCCCTATGAGGTTGAATACGACTACGCGGCCATGAAGGGCAACGTCACCCGCCAGTCCATCGCCCGCGGCCCCAAGAGCCTCTGGCGCTACAAGGACCTGCTCCCCATCGAGGGCACGCCCAAAGCGGGCTTCCATTCCGGCTTCACCCCGCTGAAAAAAGCTGAGCGGCTGGGCAAGGAGTTGGGCTGTTCCCAGCTCTGGATCAAGGATGACTCCTGCAACTACCCCACCTACTCCTACAAGGAGCGCGTCGTCTCGGTCGCCATCACCAAGGCCCTGGAGTTCGGCTTTGACACCGTCGGCTGCGCCTCCACCGGCAACCTGGCCAATTCCACCGCCGCCCACGCCGCCCAGGCCGGCGTCCGCTGCTTCGTCATGATCCCCCATGACCTGGAACAGGGCAAAGTCCTCGGCTCCCTGATTTTCGGCCCGCGCATGGTCCGCATCGCCGGCACCTACGACGACGTCAACCGCCTCTGCACCGAAATTGCCGACAAGTACGGCTGGGCTATCGTCAACGTCAACCTGCGTCCCTACTACACCGAAGGCGCCAAGACCTACGGCTTTGAAATCGCCGAGCAGCTCGGCTGGCAACTTCCCCAGCACACCATCGTCCCCACCGCCGGCGGCACCATCCTTCCCAAAATCTACAAGGCCTATCAGGAACTGATCGAGTTGGGGCTGGTCGAGAACAACAAACCCAAAATCTATTCCGCCCAGGCCGCCGGCTGCAACCCGGTGGTGACCGCTATCCACAAGGGCATCGACATCATCGAACCCCAGAAGCCCAACACCATCGCCAAGAGCATCGCCATCGGCAACCCCGCCGACGGCTACTATGTCTATCACGCCGTCACCGAATCCGGCGGCTGGGGCGAAAGCGCCACCGACCGTGAGATCGTGGACGCCATCAAGCTTCTGGCCAAAACCGAGGGCATCTGGACCGAACCGGCCGGCGGCACCACCCTCGCCTCGGCCATCAAACTGATCCAGCAGGGGCGCATCCCCAAGGATGAATCCATTGTCATCAGCATCACCGGTAACGGCCTCAAAACCCAGGAAGTCGTCACCGGCGAACTCCCCTACCCCACCGTCATCGAACCCAAACTGGCGGCTTTCGACGAATTGATGAAAGAAAAAACCCCCGTTCCGGCCAAGGCGGTCCAACGCCAGCCGGTCGGGGTGTAGGGTGGGATTTATCCCACCACAGTCCCCCGATATGACATAAATCACTTGCGGGACAAATTCCACCCTATTTGAATTTGCGCATCCGCCGCCCCAGCAACGCCAGCCCAACCACGCCCAGCAGCGCCACGCCCGTGGGTTCGGGGCTCAGCACGCCGTTGACCAGGTCATACCGGGCGCCGTTGCTGAAGATCAGTTCCTCGAAGTTGGACAGTATCAGGTGACTGTCGGAGCCGAGGGTGAAGTCGAACAGGTGAGCCGGGGTGCCGTCGGTGATCGCCAGGTCGGCGAAGGTGACGCCGTCGGGCATCAGAACCTGATCGAGCCCATCCTCGCCGTCGGCCTCGAGTTCGATCAGGCCCAGAATGCTGCCGGAGAGGTCGATCAGGTCGTCACCGTCCCCCATGAGGATCGACTCAAGGCCGGCCGTCTGAAGATCCCCTGCGTTGCCGGCCAGGTCGAGGGCGTCATTGCCGAGGCCCATCTCAATCCGTTCGACACTGGTAATCCGGATGTGGCCGGTATCGTCGAGGAGGGTCAGGAGGCTTATGGGCGCCGTCATCTGGATCACATCAAAATCCGATCCTCCATCGAAGGTGTCATCGCTGCCGTATTTGCCCGCGTGGGGGCCGGCGTCGATGAGTTTGTCGGCAAAGAACAAAAGCGTGTCCTGCCCGCCATCGCCATAAAGGTGGTCTATGCCGCTGTTGCCGTTGATCGTGTCGTCGCCGTCGCCCCCGTGCAGAATGTCGTCATCCTGTTCGGTCGTCGCACGCAACTCAAAATTGCCCGCGATCACGTCGTTGCCCGGCCCGCCATGAATGATGTCGTTGCCGTCGCGGCCTCTGATCTCGTCATTACCGATGCTGCTCCAGAGCAGGTCATCGCCCCTGCCGCCATCGGCTAACAAGTCGCCCAACGTGAACGTGGTGTCGGAGACATTGAGCACGTCAGCGCCGTCGCCCAGGATAAGGCCCTCCATGTTGGAGACCATTTGATTGTCCGAACTGCCGCGGATCAGGAGATAGTCGTCTAAATTGGTAAAAAAAAGCGTGTCGAACCCGCCCAGGCCGTCGTAGGTGGTGTTGTTGACGTTGTACTCGCCGCTGATTGCCACGGACTGGCCGGAGTAAGC
>JBIQLO010000032.1:0-26599 GCA_044464175.1 Planctomycetaceae bacterium
CATGGGGGCGCGGATGCTCCGCCAGTGGCTCCGCTTCCCCCTGCGCGACCCGGAGCACATCGTCGCCCGGCAGGAGGCCATCGCCGCGCTGCTGGAGCATCCCGAATCGCTCAAGCGCATCGTGACGGAATTTGAAAGCGTCTGCGACATCGAGCGCATTGTTGCCCGCCTGTCCGTCGGGCGGGCCAGCCCGCGCGACCTGAGTGGGCTTTCCCGCTGTCTGGCCGCCCTGCCGGCGCTGCTGGATCAGCTCAAAGCGCTCGACTCCAGGGCGGTCGGCGCGGAACTGCTGGGAATGGCCGACTTCGCGGCCGAGCGGGCGGCGTATCTTCAATCCGCCATCGACCCCGAGCCGGCGCTCCACCTCCGCGAAGGGGGCGTCATCGCCCGCGGGTTCGATGCCGAACTGGACCGCCTCCGGTCCGTGGGCACCGACGGTCAGCAATGGCTGGCGCAGTATCAGGCCAGGCTCTCGAGCGAAACCGGCATTCCTTCGCTGAAGGTGGCGTACAACAAGGTCTTTGGCTACTACATCGAGGTGACCGACGTACACCGCGACAAGGTCTCTCCCGCCTGGACGCGCAAGCAGACGGTCAAGAACGCCGAGCGCTACATCACGCCGGAACTCAAGCAATTTGAATCCGATGCGCTTGGAGCGCGCGACAAGGCAATCGCGCTGGAGCAGCGCCTGTTTGAAGGCATTCGCCAGGCGCTGTTGCCGCATGTGGGTCCACTGCAGGAACTGGCCGATGCGCTGGCGCGGCTGGATGTGCTGGCGAGCCTGGCCGCCCTGGCGCGCCAGCGCCGCTATTGCCGGCCCGTGATCACCGAGGAGCGGACGCTGCACATTCTGGACGGGCGGCATCCGGTGCTGGATGAGCCGCTGGGCAGCGATTTTGTCGCCAACGATGTGCGCTTCGAGGCCGACGATACACTCCTGCTGATCACCGGCCCGAACATGGCCGGCAAATCGACCTATATCCGCCAGACCGCCCTGCTCGTCCTGATGGCGCAGATCGGCAGTTACATCCCGGCCAGGGAGGCGACCATCGGCTTGGTCGACCGTCTTTTCACGCGAATCGGCGCTTCGGATGAGCTGCACGCCGGGCAATCGACCTTCATGGTGGAGATGACCGAGACGGCCAATATCCTCAACAACGCCACCGACCGCTCGCTGGTGATCCTGGATGAAATCGGGCGCGGCACCAGCACGCTGGATGGCCTCAGCCTGGCCTGGGCCATCGCTGAGCATTTGGCCTCTCAGATTCGCCCCCGGGCGCTCTTCGCCACGCATTACCATGAATTGACGGAATTGGCCGAGCGGTTCAAGGGGGTCAGGAATCTCAATGTGGCGGTGCGCGAGTGGGAGGATCAGGTGATATTTCTTCACCGCATTGTCGAGGGGGGCACCGACCGCTCCTACGGCATTCATGTCGCCCGGCTGGCCGGCGTGCCCAAGCCGGTGCTGGAGCGGGCCAGGCAACTGCTGGGCGAGTTGGCCGTCCACCACGCGCCGTCGGCGAGCAAATACCGGAAAGAGGACCCGCAATTGCAGCTCTTCGCCGAGCCGCCCGATCCGCTGCGCCAGGCGCTCGACGCCCTGGACCTCGAGCGTCTGAGCCCGATGGAGGCGTTTGAGTTTTTGCGGAAGTGGAAGCAAACGCCGGAAGAAAGTTGAATTGCCGTTGGGGACAGCCGCCTTCCATCCGCCACGCCGTGGCCGCCGCAGCGCGAGGTCATCCCTGCCTCACACCTCGCGCAGCATGCCGAGGAGGCGCTGGATGTCGATGGGCTTTTGCATCATGGGCACTTCCATCTCGCGCAGGCAGGCGGCGATGTGCTCAGGGCTGGCGGCGGTGACGAGGATGGGGTGAAGCTCGGGGTTGAGCAGGCCCAGAATGCGGATCAACTCGGCCCCGCTCATGCCGGGCAGGTCCAAGTCGATGACGGCCCGGTCTGGCAGATGGCCTTTGCCGATGAGGCGCAGCGCCTGTTCGGCGGACCCGACGGCTTCGGTTTCAAACCCGTTGGAGGTCAGCAGAATGGTCAGGGCACGGCGGGCCAGAACTTCATCTTCAACGACCAGCAACACTGCAAGGTACTCCGTAGCAGCGAGGTCGAACCGCCCTGTCAGACCTCTAACCTGGGGCGAACAAAGAATTCCAAGCAAAACAAATGCCAGGAGGACCCGCTTTTATTTCCAGAAGCAGGGTCTACAATGCCCGCCGTCCATGGCCAAACCGCGACATTTTTACACCCCCGCCGTCCATTTTGCCGGATATCTGGGCATGCGCATCGCCGCGATGTTCATGCATATGTTTCCCATCCAGGCCAACCTCCGCTTCGCCCGTTTGCTGGGGGATTTCGCCTATCTCGTGGACCGGAAGCATCGCGAGCGGGCGTTGGCCAACGTCCAGCGCAGTTTTCCGGGAATCTCCCGGGAACGTCAGGAATTTCTGGCCCGCCGGAGCCTCCAGGAGTTGTTCCTGCTGATTGTGGAGGTGCTTTTCACCACCCGGCTGATCCGGCTGGACACCTGGGCCCGGTACATCCAGATGCACCAGTTGGAGCCGGTGCTGGAGATGCTCCTGAGGCGCAAAAAGGGGATGATCCTCATCACCGGCCATTACGGGAACTTTGAGGTGCTGGGGTATGTCATGGCGATCCTGGGCTTTGCCACCTCGAGCGTCGCCCGCCCGCTGGACAACCCCTATGTCAGCCGCTGGCTCTTTGACGTGCGCCAGAAGCACGGGCAGCGCATCATCGACAAGCGCGGCGCCACGCCGGAGGTGATCTCCGTGCTGGATGACAACGGCGTGGTCGGCTTCGTCGCCGATCAGAACGCCGGCAGCAAGGGGCTGTTTGTTGACTTCTTCGGGCGCAAGGCCAGCACCTACAAATCGATCGGGCTGCTGGCGATGGAATATGAAGTCCCCATCGTGGTGGGCTACTCCCGGCGGCTGAGCGACGACTTCCGCTTCCAGATGGGGGTGGAGGATGTCATTCACCCCGAGGATTGGAAGAATCAGGAGGACCCGCTGCGCTACATCACCCAGCGCTACACCAAGGCGATTGAGGATTTCGTGCGGGCGGCCCCGGAGCAGTACTGGTGGCTGCACCGGCGCTGGAAGACCCGTCCCAAGGGGGAAGCGCCCGAGGCGTATGACTGATGGTCATTGGTTTTTGAATAACTGTGACTTGTAGAGGGGGAGGACCGCCTCCCAGGTGTACTGTTGTTGCACCTTCTGGAGGGCGTTGGCGATGAGGCGCTGGCGCAGGGCGGGGTCGGCCGACAGGCGAGTGATGGCGGCGGCCAGGGATTGGGGACTGGCGATCGGGACGAGCAGGCCGGTCTGCTCGTGGGTGATGACATCGCGGATGCCGGGGGCATCCGTGGCGACGATGGGGAGCCCGGCGGCCATCGCCTCGATCAACACCATCGGCATCCCTTCGGCCTCGGAGGGCAATGCGAGCAGATCGATCCGGTCCAAGGCCGCCTGGGGCGTCCGGACCATGCCGTGAAGCGTGACGCGCTGGTTCAGGTTGAGACGGTCGATCATACTGATGATGCGCGGGCGGTCAGGCCCATCGCCAAAAAGCGACAGGCGCAATCCAGGATCGGCCAGGAGCAGGGCGCGAATCAGGTCGGGAATGCGCTTGATGGGATCGAAGCGGCCCAGGAACCCGAGCGTCTGGATGGGGCGGGCCGGAGCGCGGCGAAGCGATTGGAAATCGGCCGGGTCCAGGGCGTTCGGGATGACGATAAGCTTTTCAGGATGGATGCCGGAGCGCGCCTGGGCGGCGTCGGCGATGGATCGGGAGGGGACGATGATTTTTTCGGCCGACCGGGCGGCCCATCGCTGGGCCAGCCAGTGCCAGCGGGGGCGGGGCTGCGTCGTCTGGATGGATTGGATCAGCCGCACATTTGGGCATTGCCGCACGGCCGAGGCGGCCATGACGTTGGCGTGGACCAAAAAGCTGAAGACGAGATCAAATCGGCCGGACCTAATCAATGTGATCAGCCGGCGCCGCGCCGGACGAAAGACGGCGATGGAGCGGGCACCCAATGCGGTGACCTTCCCCCCCTGCCGCTGGATCTCCTCGGCCACGGGGCCCCAGGGGCCCAGGCAGGCGACTTCCACCTCGATTTCCTCATCCGGCAGCCGGGCCGCCAACTCGCGGACCACCGTGGGCGTCCCGCCGCGCTGGAGATCGGTGATAAGGAGAAGGAGACGCATGGAGCGGATGGTACCCTAAAATCCATTCTGCCGCGCAGAAAGGCGGAACGTAGCGATCCAGTCTGCGAACGATCCTGCCGACAATTCATCTGTTCTCATCCGTGGTCAGGCCCACCCGCCCGCGATTGCGATTGGAGGGCGGATTTGATACGGTTTGCGGGTCGGCGGCATGGCGGTCGCCGGGAAGGCGTTGGTGTTCTAAACCCTTTGGGAAGAGGATGTCCCGATGGTCATGCTTCACGATCTGTTGCGGGCGTTGGACCCGTCGATTGCCTGCCGGGGGGTGCCCAATCTTGAAATCACGGGCGTGGAGGAGGATTCCCGCAGAATTCGCGCGGGAAATCTTTTTGTTGCCCGGCCCGGCACCAAAACGAACGGGGCGAAATTCGCGGCCGACGCCCAAAGCCGGGGCGCGGCGGCAATGGTGACGCAGACGGCGGCTCCGGGGGCGGAACTGCCGCAGATCATCATTTCCGACGCCCACCGGGCGGTGGCGCGGCTGGCCCACCTGTTTTATGGAGAGCCGACCCGGCAGGTGAAACTGCTGGCGGTGACGGGAACCAACGGCAAAACGACGACAGCCTATCTGCTGCGGCATCTGCTCAATGGCATCGGCCGGCGCTGCGGGATGATCGGGACCGTCGAGATCGATGACGGTCGGTCGGTGACGGAGGCGGCGATGACCACGCCGGGCGCTGTCGAAACCGCGCAGCTGCTGGCGAAGATGCGTGACCATGGATGCTGGACGTGCGCGATTGAGGCCTCCAGCCACGCGCTGGACCAGCAACGACTGGCCGGGGCGCACCTGGCGGGGGCGGCCTTCACCAATCTGACGGGCGACCATCTGGACTATCACAAGACCATGGAGCAGTACGCCGGGGCCAAGGCCAGGCTGTTTGAAATGCTCGATGAGCATGGTCCGGCCGTCATCAACGCCGAAGATCCACATGCCGAGCGCATGGTGCGCGACTGCCGGGGGCGGGTGATCCGGTTCGGATTCGGAAAAACAGCCGACTACCGAGCGCGGGATGTGATGGTGTCGGCCAGGGGGAGCCAATTCACACTCCTCACGCCGGATGGGCAGGCGAATGTTGAGATGAGCCTGATCGGGCGGCACAACATCGAAAATGCCCTGACGGCGGCGGCGCTGGCGGGTGAGACGTTCGGGCTGAGCGTGCATCAACTGGCCCAAGGACTCAAGACGGCCCAGGGCGCGCCGGGGCGGCTTTCGGCCGTGGTGGGAGATCAGCCGTTTGCGGTGCTGGTGGATTATGCCCATACCGACGATGCGCTGGAGAATGTCCTGTCGGCGCTGCGTCCGCTGTGCAACGGGGGCAAATTGCGCGTGCTTTTTGGCTGCGGAGGCGATCGGGACCGCACCAAGCGCCCGCGCATGGCCCGGACGGCGCAAAAGGGGGCGGATGTGGTCTATGTCACCAGCGACAACCCCCGCACGGAGGAGCCACGGGCGATCATTGAGGAAATTCTGAGCGGATTTTCGGCCGATAAACAGAGACAGGTGGTCGTCGAGCCGGATCGCCGGGCGGCCATCGAGCGGGTGCTGTCGGACGCCCGGCCGGGGGACATCGTCCTGCTGGCCGGCAAGGGGCATGAGAACTACCAGATCGTCGGCACGGAGAAACGGCATTTTGATGACGCGGAGGAGGCTCGGAAGGTGCTCGATCGGTTGTCCTCGAAACGTCCTCAATGAACGACTCCGCACTCAGCACGAGCCGTATATGAAACCACTCTCTTTACAAGACATTCGACTGGCGGTGGCGGGCAAAAGCGTGGGGCCGCTGTCGCGGGGGCTGCCGGCGGTGCAGTCGGTCTGCACGGACACGCGGCAGATGAAGCCGGCCTCGCTGTTCATCGCGCTGCGCGGGGAGCGGTTTGACGGGCACCAGTTCCTGGAGCAGGCGGCGGCCGGCGGCGCGATCGCGGCGGTGGTGGATAAAGCGCCGGACAGGGAGATTCCGAATTTCCACGTCATCGTGGTCAACGATACACGGGCCGCGCTGGGCAAACTGGCGACGTTCGTGCGCAAGCAGATGCGCGGCAAGGTCATCGCGGTGGCCGGGAGCAACGGCAAGACCAGCACCAAGCACCTGATTCACGCCGCGCTGGGGCGGCGGCTGCGCGGATCGATCTCGCCCAAGAGCTACAACAATGACATCGGCGTGCCGCTGACAATCCTGCCGGCCGATGCCTCCCAGGATTACCTGGTGCTGGAAATGGGGACGAATCATCCGGGGGAGATCAGCCCATTAAGCACCATGGCCCGACCGGACATTGCGGTGATCACCAATTGCTCGGCCGAGCATCTGGAGGGATTGGGGGACCTGGCGGGCGTGCGACGGGAGAACGCGACGATCATTGACGGGCTGGCGGCCACCGGCTTGCTGGTGGTCAACGGGGATGATGAGGAATTGCTGGCGGCAGTGTCGGCCTTTCGGGGCCGGCGACTGACGTTCGGCTTCAAACCGACCAATGACCTGTTCGCCACGGAGGTGCGCTGCGATGCGGAGGGCGTGCGGTTCAACCTCAACGGGAGCCGGCAGGAGGTCTTCGTGCCGCTGCTGGGACGCCACACGGCGACCAATGCCCTGGCGGCGATCGCCGTGGCCCGGCGGCTGGCCGTGCCCGAGCCGCAGGTCTATGAGGGACTGGCGCAGGCGCATGGGCCTGAAATGCGACTCCAGTTGCAGCAGGTGAACGGCATCACGCTGCTGAACGACGCCTACAACGCCAACCCCGCCTCCATGAAGGCGGCGCTGGAGACGGTGCAATCGATTTCTGTGGGCGGAGTCGCTGATCCCACAGACCCGGCTGCGGGGCGGCGAATTGCGGTGCTGGGAGAAATGCGGGAGCTGGGAGAATCGGCCAAGCGGCTGCATGAGGAGGTCGGGCGGGTGGCGGCAAAATCGGGGCTGGACTGGCTTATCGGCGTGGGGGCGGGCACGGTGGATCTGCTGGCGGCAGCGCGGGATGGGGGATTTTCGCCGGATCGGATGCGGCATTTCGCCGATTCAACGGCGGCCGCCGGTGAGTTGGCGGGAATGGTGCGCCAAGGTGATCTGGTGCTGCTCAAAGGATCACGTGGCGTGCATCTGGAGAAGGTGGTGGAGGCGTTGTCCGGCGGGCAACGGACAGCGGTCAACGGTTCACCAGTCGCGTCATGATGTATCTGCTGGTCCAACATCTGCTGCCCTGGCTCCAGGATCACCACCTGGGGTTTTTGCGCGTCTTCACGTTCGTGACATTTCAGGCGACGGCGTCGATCCTGCTGAGCTTTTTCATCTGCATCCTGGCCGGGCCGCGCATCATCAACTGGCTGCGGCGGCAGAAGATCGGCGATCTGGCCGGCTTTGACGAGGCGGAAATGGACAAGCTGATGGCCAACAAGAAGGGGACGCCCACGATGGGCGGGCTCCTGATCATCAGCGCCATTGCCGCGACGATGCTGCTTCTGGCGGATTTGTCGAATTTTTACGTGCTGATGGCGCTATTGTGCCTGATCTGGCTGGGGGCGGTGGGGGCGAGCGATGACTGGCTGAAGCTGACGGCGGCAAGGCGCACGGGAAGTCGCCAGGGATTGACCAGCCGGGAAAAGCTGCTGTTTCAGGTGGGATTGGGGATCGTGCTCTGCTTTTTCACCTGGCATTACGGGCGGGATGTGGCCGAGACGCACACGATCTACTTTCCCTTCTTCAAGTCGGCGCAGATCAACCTGGCGAGCGTGGGCCAGGCGATAGGCCACTGGTGGGGCGCGGACCGGCTGCAGTGGGTGAACTGGGGAATGGTGCTGTTCATCCTGATCGGCACGATCGTGCTGACCGGATCGAGCAACGCGGTGAACCTGACCGATGGGCTGGACGGTCTGGCGGCCGGCTCGATGGCGATTGTGAGCTTTGCCTTCCTGCTGCTGACGCTGATCGCCGACACGTTGTGGCTGTCGAACCGGCTGTTTCTGCCGCTGATTCCCACCAGCGGGCAGATGGCCGTGCCGGCCGGGGCGATGACGGGGGCGTGCCTGGGCTTTTTGTGGTTTAACTGCAATCCCGCGCGGGTCTTCATGGGGGACACCGGCTCGCTGGCGCTGGGGGGATTGATCGGGTACATCGCCATCGTCATCCGCCAGGAGATGATGCTGGTGCTGATCGGCGGCATCTTCGTCATCGAAGCCTGTTCGGTCATGCTGCAGGTCTTCTATTTCAAGTATACGCGCCGGCGCTATGGGGAGGGGCGGCGGATCTTCCTGATGGCGCCACTGCACCATCATTTCCAGAAAAAAGGGTGGACCGAGACGCAGGTGGTCGTGCGCTTCTGGCTGATCGGGGCGATGCTGGCGGCAATGGGGCTGGCGACGTTGAAGCTGCGATAGATCATTCCACGACGCCACGATAACAGATGCAGACGCCGAAGGTCATGGGGAACTGTTCCACCTGGGTGAAGCCCGCCTCCTGCATCATCTGGACCATGCGGGGGCGGTCGATGAAGGTGTTGACGGATTCGGGAAGGTATTTGTAGGCGCCGGTGGTGTCGCCGGAAATCCAGGTGGCGGTGCGGGGGAGGATGTGGCGGAAGTAGAAGTTGTACAGGCCGCGCAGGGCGGGGTTGGCCGGGAGGGAAAACTCCAGGATGATCAGGCGCCCGCCGGGGCGGAGAATGCGGCGAAATTCGCGGAGGGCGGCGGCCGGATCAACCACGTTGCGGATGCCGAAGGCGATGGAAACGACATCGCAGCAGGCGTCGGGTAATGGCAGCGCCTGGGCGTCGCCGTTAATGAAGACGGCTTCCGGCTGCGGAAAAGTATGGGAAAGCCCGCCGAGCGATTCTCCTGACGGAGGATCAACAGACGTCCATCTGTGGCTTGGAGTTTTTTCTCTCGCAATAGGAAGCATTTGATAGGTGAAGTCTACCCCAATGACTTTGTTGGAGAGCCATCCGTTGTACACATCGAGCGTAGCCCTATGACGGTGGGCGAGTACGTTGATCTGTTTCGAAAATTCAAGTGTCAGATCCCCCGTGCCGCAGGCGACATCGACGACGGTATCGGCAGGCTGGAGATTGGCGAGCTGGACGGCCTTTTTGCGCCAGGCCTGGTCACGCCAGAGGCTGTGAAGGCGGTTGTTGAGGTCGTAGCTGGGGGCGATGGCGGCGAACATGCGCTGGACGCGCCGGCGCTTGTCGGCGGCCGCGTGAGGATCGCGGAGGGACTGGGCATCCCACTGGACGTTGCTCGGGTCGGAAGGCATGGGGGGGAGGGTATAAGGATGGGAGGGAAAAGTCACGGGAGGTTCGGGGATCAGGAGTGAGCAGACGGCCGAATCTAATCCCCATCCCGGGCCCCCCAATCTTTTTCCCTCACTCCCACACAATAGGGCCACGCTCCCCGAATCCTCTCCCCTTGCCAGCGGGGCGGGTATTCCTATCGTATGGCACGATGCAGAAGCGGTATCGATATTGGCTGGGCAGCGTCCTGATCATCGTGCTGGCGGCCGGATTGTATCTGGTGGGCAGCGGGAAGGTGGCGCTGTGGGACCGGGACGAGGGATGGTACGCCACGGCCTCGCGGCAGATGCTGGAGGGGGGCAACTGGATCGTGCCGCACTTCCTGGACAAGCCGCGCTACGCCAAGCCGATCTTCATCTACTGGTGCCAGGCGACCAGCATGCACTTTTTCGGGGTGAACAGCTTCGCGGCCCGACTCCCCTCGGCCATCGGCATGACGCTGACGCTGATCCTGCTGGCCGGCGTCTTGAGCTGGAAAATCGGGGCGCGCCGGGCGATGTGGACGACGCTGATTTTCGCCAGCAGCGCGATGGTGATCGTATCGGCCAAGATGTGCCTGACGGATGCGGTGATGATGGTCTTCATCACCGGGGCGCAGCTCTGCCTGTTTGCGATTTACCGACGGCAAACGGGGCGATGGGGGCCGGGACTGCGAAGGAAGACGGAAGACAGGAGACAGGAGACGGAAGCGGGGCATGAAGAAGAAACTTCATCCTCACCCGCCAATACAACCAAACTGGCAATTCTCATGTGGGTGCTGATTGGCATGGCGGGGTTGACCAAGGGGCCGTTCGCACTGGTGGTGTTGCTGGCGTCGATGCTCGTGCTGGCATGCATGGATGTGGGGCGGAACTGGCGGTCCGGGCAGGCTTGGAAGCAGGCGGTGGGATGGTGGCGGAACCTTCGGCCGCTGTGGGGAGTGGGAATCATCTTCATCATCGTCGCCCCCTGGCTGATTGCCTTTGCCCTGACCAACCCCCACGCCTTGTGGGAGATGCTGCAGGAACCGGCCAAGCACATGGCAACCAACAAGGATGGACACGCCCAGCCGCCGGGGTATTACCTGGCGACCATCTGGCTGATCCTGTTCCCCTGGAGCCTGCTGCTGCCGGTGGGGTTGTGGCTGGGGTGGAAGCATCGGCGGACGGCCGCGATCCGCTTCTGCCTGGCGACGATCATCGGCAACTGGATTTTCGTGGAATTTTTCATGCTGACCAAGCTGCCGCACTACATGCTGCCCAGCTATGCGGCCATCGCGTTTTTGATCGCCACGGCGCTGATGCGGTGCATGCGGCGGCAGCACCTGGATTTGGAGAATTCGGCCTTTCGCGTGGGAGCGGGCGGCTGGGCCATGGCGGCGGCCCTGATGGCGGGGGTGCCGTGGCTGGCGGCGGGATTTTTCCCGGGACAGTTTTCCTACACGGCGGCCGGAGCGTTTACCGGGGTGGGGCTGCTGTGGGCATTCCTGGTGATGGGCTTTTTCATGCAGCGCAAGGTGGCGCCGGCGGCGGCGACGATGGGGATCGGCATGATCGCGGTGATCGCGATTCTATTCGGGCTCTACCTGCCGTCGGCCCAGTACCTGCGCGTGCCGGTGGAAGTGGGCAAGACGCTGGTGGCGCAGGGGGCCACGGGGAAGGCCGAGGCGGTGATGACCGACTTCAACGAGCCGAGCGTGGCGTTCTACCAGGGCGCAACGATCCAGGATGGGGCCGGACTTTATCTGCGACAAGTGCCGATTGAGCAGTGGCCCCGGTGGGTGGTGCTGACACGCAAGGCCTACGACCGCCTTCCGGTCCAGGAACAGGCGCGGCTGAAGGTGGTGGCGCAATACAAGGGACTCAATTACGCGGGGGGCGGAAAAATCGTGGATGTGATGGTGGCGGAGCACGCCCCCGTGACGACGGCCAGCGCGGAAGGCAACAAGCCATAAGGCGGGGTTTACTGCATGGACCGAAGATGGGGGTGAACCCCACCTTCCGGTGCTATCCGTATCCCAATTCCTCCAGGTCGTCCTCGTCCATGCCGAAATGGTGGCCGATTTCATGGAGGACGGTGGTGCGGACCTGGTGGATCAGGTCTTCTTCGCTGTGGCTGACCTGTTCAATGGGATTTTGAAAAATGTAGATGACGTCGGGCATGGTGGCGGAGTCCTCGACGCTGCGCTGGGTGCGGGGCCGGCCGACGTAGAGTCCCAGCAGCAGCCCGCCCGGCTCGATGTTGGCCTGGCGCAGATGCCGATGATCGGGGCGGTCGCGCACCTCGATGGGGACCTCGGCCAGCAGCTCGTCAAAAGGCGGGGGCACCTCGGCGAGGGCGGCCTCGACGAGTTCTCCAAAGCGATCTCGGTCAACGGAGTAGGGCATGGAATCGTCAGTTGTTGGCCGTAGACCTTTGGCCGTGGGCCATGGTAGATTCAGCAAACTTTCAATCCATACTGTGCATGGAGGGTCGGTCACGGTCAACGGCCATTAGACAACGGTCCACGATGATGAAATACTTGATCCCAACGTTGCTTGCCCTGCTGCTCACCGGCTGCGGCACGCCGAGTTTTCTGATTACGCCGGTGAAGAACACCAACGCGCTGCATGAGGAAACGGTGAAGCCGGGGCGGGGGTGGTTCGCCAAGAAGATCGCGATCATTCCGGTCGAGGGGATGCTGGCCAACGCGCCCAGCGGCGGGTTCCTGGGGCCGACGGAGAACGCTGTCAGCCTCTTTACGCAGGAGTTGGACCAGGCGGCGCGGGATCCGGACGTGCGGGCGGTGGTCCTGCGGGTCAATTCGCCGGGCGGGACGGTCAGCGGATCGGATACGATGTACCAGGAACTACGGCGGTTCCGCCACCGCACGGGCAAGCCAGTGGTGGCATCCGCCCAGGAGGTGGCGGCCAGCGGGGCGTATTACGTCTGCTGCGGATCGGATCGGATCATCGCCCAGCCGACCAGCCTGGTCGGAAGCGTGGGGGTGATCTTCGAGGCGTTCAATATCCAAGGGACACTTTACAAGCTGGGGATGAAGTCGGAGCCGATCAAGAGTGGGGAATTGAAGGACATGGGCTCCCCTTTCCGCCAGCGCACCCCCCGGGAGGAGAAAATCATGCAGGAGATCGTGGATGAATATTTTCACCGTTTCCTGGGGGTGGTGCGGGAGAACCGCCACCTGGCGGGGCCGGCGGCCCAGGATCGGATCACCACGGGACGGGTCTTCACCGGGCGGGAGGCGGCGGAACTGGGGCTGGTGGATGGAACGGGCATGCTGGAGGATGCGATCACGCTGGCGAAAAAGCTGGCGAATGTGCCCGATGCGGCGGTGGTGCTGTATCGGCGACCGTATGGGTACGGGGGCTCGATTTATGCTGATGCCTCCATAGCCCCGCCAAAGAGCAAGACGATGGAATTGCGGATTCCGCTGCTGGAGTCCGCACTGCCGCCGGGCTTTTATTACCTGTGGCGGCCATGAGGGCTTGCGGCCGATTTTCGATAGCGTTGTTTTGGGGGCGGAAAACCATTACCCGGTCCGCTGAGGCGGACCCCGCACCATGATCCGCCTGACCTGCACGCATTGCCAAAAGGTGTTGAGCGTCGATGAGGCCTTTGCGGGGGGCGTTTGCCGCTGCCGACATTGTGGGACGATTCAAACCGTCCCCAAGGGGGGCGGAGAGGCCGCCCCCCCGCCGGCCAAGGCGCTCTATCGAACAGGCCCTGCCCCGGAAGCGGCGGAGGCGCCGGTTGCGCAGGAGCCCGAGCCGGCGGCGATAACGGCGGGAGATCGGTCGCTCTGGTGGCTGATCGCGGCGGTGGCGCTGCTGGCGGGGCTGATCGGACTGTTCCTCTGGCATTTGGCGGGTTGAAGCCGCCCTGATTTCGGAGGCGTCCTCCCCCCAGGGGAACAAAAAAGACGGGCATGCCGGCCAGGCATGCCCGCGGAGTTCCGGATCGGCAGGGATCAACGATCACTCATCATCATCGTCGAAATCGTCTTCGTCCTCATCTTCATCGTCGAAATCGTCGTCGAAGTCGTCGTCTTCGTCCTCATCGTCGAAATCGTCGTCATCCTCGTCTTCATCCTCATCTTCGTCGTCGTCGAAGTCGTCGTCTTCGTCCTCATCGTCCTCATCTTCGTCGTCCTCATCGCGGGCGGCACGACGGGCGGCGGAGGGGGCAAGCTCCTGGGAGAATGGACCGCCATAAAAAGGCGTCGATCCCGGCATGAGCAGGCTTGCCAGATCGCCGAATCGGACTTCCTGTTCGCCGGTCAGTTCCAGCAGGCACAGGCCGTTGCTTTGCGTGTCAAGGTTCATGGGCGTCCCCGAAAATGGTGTACGTTGCACACCGGTCCATCAGGCCGGCATTCATTGTCTCAGGCGGCAAGCAAACCGCATAGGCCGATTTCTGTCAAGCATGTTTTCCCGGCCGCCTCAAAGTGGCGGTATTGAAGCCGGGAAGCGCGGCGGCGTCAAGAGGAAAATGCCAAAGAAAATTGAATGCATCCTCAGAATTTTTTACGCCGCAACAACAGGGCGTTTCCGATGACGCTGACATCGGACAAAGCCATGGCGGCGGCGGCGATCAGGGGGTTGAGCAGCCCGAAGGCGGCCAGCGGGATGGCGATGACGTTGTAGATGAAAGCCAGAAAAAGATTCTGCCGGATTTTGCGCATGGTGGCGCGGGAGAGCCGGATGGCGGCGGGGACGCCTTCAAGGCTGCCGCTGACCAGCACGATGCCGCCGGATTCCTTGGCGATATCGGAGCCGGCGCCCATGGCGATGCCCAGATCGGCCGCCGCCAGGGCCGGGGCGTCGTTGATCCCGTCGCCGACCATGGCGATGCGGCGACGATTTAGGGTTTGAGGGTCTGAATTTTCCTTCCCCGAACCCTCATCCCTGGGCCCGGAATCTTCCGCCTGCAACTGGCGGATTACCGCCGCTTTTTGATCCGGCTTCACCTCGGCGCGCACATCGTCGATGCCGGCCTGGGCGGCGATGGCGGCGGCGGCGTGGCGGTTGTCGCCGGTGAGCAGGAAGGTGCGCAGGCCCATGCGCTGAAGTTCGGCGATGGCGGCCTTGGAGTCGGGCTTGATGGGGTCGGTGATGGCGATGTGGCCCAACGGGGTAATCGTGCCATCTTGCCTCTGGGAGATGTGGACAAGCGTTGTGGGATGGCGCGGGGCGGCAGAAGCGGAGTCGGCGACGCCGCCCACAAATGCTTGTGCGCCGATGCGAAGGGATCGACCTTCAACTTCGGCGGTGATGCCGGAGCCGGGTTCGTTGTTGAACACATCGGGCCGGGGCAGATCGAGCCCCTTTTCCCGGGCGTGGGCGACAATGGCGCGGGCCAGCGGATGCTCGCTGAACTGCTCGGCGGCCGCCGTCAGGCGCAGCAGTTCATCCGAGGCCAGACCGTTGAGCGACACTACTTCGGCGACGGTGGGCTTGCCCTGGGTGACGGTGCCGGTCTTGTCCAGCACCACCGTGTCGATGCGCTCGGCGTTCTGCAGGGCGTCGATATCGCGGATGAGGATGCCCCGGCGGGCCCCCACGCCCGTGCCGACCATGATGGCCGCCGGGAGGGCCAGCCCCAGCGCGCACGGGCAGGCGATGATGAGAACGGAACAGACGGCGTTGGCGATCGCGCCCCAGGTGGCCGGAGCGCCCCATCCGGAGAGGCTGCCCGTGAGATACCAGCCGATGCCGGTTGCCAAAGCAATGAGCAAAACGGAGGGGACGAAGATGGCGGCGATCCGGTCCGCCAACTGCTGAACCGGCGGCTTGGCGGCCTGCGCTTTTTCCACCAGCTGGACGATCTGCGACAAGGCGGTGGATGCGCCGACGCGGGTGGCACGGAGAATCAGCCGTCCATCCTGGTTAAACGTGCCGCCGATCACCTCATCGCCCGCGGCCCGCCCCACGGGCAGCGGTTCGCCGGAAATCATCGACTCATCGACATAAGACCGCCCGCTTTCAACCGTGCCATCAATGGGAATGCGGTCGCCGGGACGGACCAGAATCCGGTCCCCCTGCTGGATTTCATCCAGCGGCGTCTCATGCGGCTGATCCAGATCATCCAGGCGCAACGCGACGGTGGGCGCCAGTTGCAGCAGCTCGCGGATGGCGCTGCCGGCACGCTGGCGGGCATGCGCCTCCAGCCAGTGGCCGGTGCTGATGAGGGCCAGCAGACCCGAGGCCTCCATGAAATAGAGATGGGGCAACGCATTCCACCCCCCTGCCAGCCATCCGACAAAAGCGACCAGGCTGTAGCCATAGGCAACCGATGCGCCCAGGGCGATAAGCGTGTCCATGTTGCTGGTGCGGCGCTTGAGCGCGCCAAAGGCACTGGCGTAGAACGCCCAGCCGACATAGACGATCGCGATCGTGGCGGCGGCCAGATTGATCCAGTGCAGCGCGGGCATCCAGGAATCCGGAGCGACCCAGTGGAGGATTTCAAACGGAATCCAAAGCAGCATCCCGACGACGGCGCGATAGAGCCATTGGCGCGCATGACGGCGCTGATGCTGAAGGCGTTCTTCCTCCACATCGCCGGCCGCCACGCCGGGGGATTCCGGGGCGGCTGGGAAGCCGGCCTCGGTGACGGCCAGGGCGATGGCGTCGGCCGTCGTGCGAGCCGGGTCAAAGGTGACGCCGGCGCGTCCCCGGGCCAGATTCACATCGCACGCGGTAACGCCGGGAACGTTCTGAATGGCGCGGGTGACATGGGAAACACAACTGGCGCAATTCATGCCGTTGACGCTCAGGGCGGCTTCGGCCGAACGATTGGCGGAATGGAGGGAACGCTCTTGCGTGGTCGCTTGAGGCATGGTTCACATCATTTCAAAAAACGATTCAATGCCAGGCTCAACTCATGGAGAAGCTGATCGGTGCTCCGGGTGCTGGCCTCGGGGTGGGCGTCATCGCAGCCATGATGGGCAATGCAGCTTTCCACATGGTTGGTCAGCAATTCGCGGCCCAGGGCGTCAATGGCGGAACGTACCGCGGCGATCTGGGTAAGTATGTCCACGCAGTAGCGGTCCTCGGCCACCATCTTCTGGAGGCCCGCCACCTGCCCGGCAATGCGGTTCAGGCGATTCTCGATTTTCTGGCGATTCTCGGGCTTCATCAGATTCCTCTTTGTCGCCCATTATACCCCCCGTGGGTATATAGATCAATTTTGTTTACAACACCTATATTTCCTGTAGGGAAATAGTATGATTTTCCCTTGGGGCCGCTTGACACTGGTTTTACGGCCCGATACAACGCCGGACCGGGTTTTGGGCACGCGATGTGGACTTCCATGCCGACACTTTTCGAACGCTTTTTCTTTGGCCAGACGCCTCCGCTCTGGCTGGGGGTGCTGTACAGCCTGGTGCTGGTGGCGGCGGTCTACATTCCCTTGGTCTCTCTGGTGGCGATGATCGGCATCTGGGCCGAGCGCAAGGTGGCCGGGCACATGCAGGCGCGGATCGGACCCAACCGGGTGGGGCCGATCGGAATTCTCCAATCCATCGCCGACGGCGTCAAACTATTGGGAAAAGAGGACTTACGTCCCGGGGCGGCCGATTCGATCCTCTTTCGCCTGGCGCCCTATCTGGCGTTTGTGCCGGTTTTCATGGCGTATATGGCGATCCCCTTCGGCCCGGACATGGTCTTTGAGCCGGTGCTGGGGCTGGGGCTGTTGTGGATTCTGGCCATTTTGAGCATCGAGGTGATGGGCGTCATCCTGGCCGGCTGGTCGAGCAACAACAAATGGTCGATTTACGGGGCGATGCGCGAGGCGTGCCAGATGGTCAGCTATGAGGTGCCGATGGGGCTGTCGATCCTCGTGGCGGTGGTGGCGGCCGGGACGCTGGACCTTGTGCGGCTGGGGCACCTGCAACAGGGCGGGCTGCACACCTGGCTGATCTTCCGCAATCCGTTTGTCTTCGTGGCCTTCTTTTCCTACTTTGTCGCGTCGCTGGCGGCCAACAAGCGGGCCCCGTTTGACCTGCCGGAATCGGAATCGGAACTGGTGGCCGGCTATCACACGGAGTATTCGGGTCTGCGATTCAGCTTTTTCTTCTTCGCCGAATACGCCGGGATGTTCATCGTGGCGTCGATCCAGATCCTGCTGTTTCTGGGGGCGTGGAATGATCCGTTCGGGCTGATTGGGCGATATGATGCCCTGTTCCGGCACGGGGGCAACGTCGGCGGGCTGGTCGTGGTGAATTTGATCGCGGCGATCCTGTTCCTGGGCAAAGTCTCCGCACTGGTCTTTGTGCAGATGTGGTTTCGCTGGACGCTGCCGCGGCCGCGAATCGACCAGGTGCTCTATGTCTGCATGAAGGTGCTGCTGCCGCTGACGTGCGTGCTGCTGCTGGGGGAGGTGCTTTGGGAGCTGTTCATGCCCGGCCCCGACGGCGCGCCGTGGGCGACCTACCGCCCCTGGTCGATTGCGGGGTGGGCGGGACATGAACCGGCGCTGGTGGTGCAGAGCCTCATGGCGCTGGTGGGTCTGGGCCTGTTTTTGTGGGTACTGGCGTTCATCGCCCATTCGGCGTGGATGGGACGGCGGGTGGTCAAGCGATTGACCAATCCGGCCCCGATTCCGGCTCCGGTCGGCGGGGGCAAGCGATGACGCAGGCGATCCTGTTCTATCTGTTCGCGATCGTGACGGGCGTTTCGGCGATCGGCGTGGTGGCGGCGCGGGACATCGTGCGGGCGGCGGTCTTTCTGCTGTTTTGCCTGCTGGGCGTGGCGGGCGTCTTCCTGCTGCTGTCGGCGCCCTTTCTGGCAGCGGTGCAGTTGATCGTCTATGCGGGTGGCATCCTCGTGTTGATTGTGTTTGGGGTGATGCTGACGGGCCGTTCGCCGCTGCATCGCTTTGAGCCCAGCCGCTGGGAGCGGGCGGCGGCGGCGGGCCTGGGTGTGGTTTTGCTCGGCGGGTTGGCGCTGGCGTATGGGGCGGCGGCGTTTGCGGATCGCCCGATGACGCCGCCGGCCGATTCGGCGGCCGCCTTCGGGGGCGCGCTGCTGGGGCCGTATCTGGCCCCTTTTGAAATTGCCAGCATCCTGTTGCTGGTGGTGATGATCGGGGCGGCGTACCTGGCCAAAAGACGACAGAAGACAGAAGACGAAAGACAATAGACAGGACCCATGGGAACTGCTTTGGCCAACATCGGCTTGCATCATTACCTGTTGCTGGGGGCGCTGCTCCTGGTATGCGGGGTGCTGGCGATTCTGCTCAAGCGCAACGCCATCGGGATGCTGATGGGGGTGGAACTGATCCTCAATGCCGCCAACATCAACCTGGCCGCGTTCAACCGGTTCTCAGCCGGGGGGAATCTCTCGGGGCAGGTGTTCGCCCTGTTCGTGATCGTCCTGGCGGCGGCCGAGGCGGCGGTGGCCCTGGCGATCTTTTTGAACTTCTACAACAACTTCTCGAGCATTGATGTGGAACAAGGGAAGGAACTGAAAGGATAAATTGTTATTTGTTATTGGTTATTTGTTTTCGGCAAATAACCAATAACAAATAACAAATAACAAATACCAGCCATGCCCGCGCCGGTCTTATTACTCATTCTCGCGGTCTTGTGCCCGCTGGGCGCGTTCGGCGTATTGCTGTTCGCCGGAAAGCGCATGGGGCCATTGGCCGGCTGGCTGGGGGCGGCGGCGATGGGACTGGCGTTTGTCCTGTCGGCCGGGGCGCTCTACCTGTGGCTGCAGACGGGCATGCTGCCCAGCCGGATGGAATGGGGGTATGGCAAGAACCCGATCGTCATGGCCTGGACCTGGGCGCCCGGGCTGAAAATCGGCGTCTATGTGGACAGCCTGACGGTGCTGCTGTTCCTGATGGTGACGCTGGTGGCGATGCTGGTGCATCTCTACTCAATCGGGTACATGCGCGGGGAGCAACGGTATTCGCGCTATTTCGCCTACCTGGGCCTCTTCTGCTTTTCGATGCTGGGGCTGTTGCTGGCCGTCGGGCTGGTGCAGCTGTTCATCTTCTGGGAACTGGTGGGCCTCTGCTCCTATCTGTTGATCGGGTTCTGGCATGAAAAACCGACGGCCTATCATGCGGCCATCAAGGCATTCGTCACCAACCGCGTGGGGGATGCGGCCTTTCTGGTGGGGCTGGGCATCCTGTTCTACCACGTGGGCGGACTGACGCTGCCGCAGTTGTGGGTGACGCTCCAATCGGCCGGACTGGGAGAAGCGGCCGGCGGGATGTCGCCGGGCTTGCTGAGCGTCGTGGGGATTCTGCTGTTTATGGGGGCGGCGGCCAAGAGCGCGCAGTTTCCCCTGCACGGATGGTTGCCCAGCGCGATGGAAGGCCCCACGCCGGTCAGTGCCCTGATCCACGCGGCGACGATGGTGGCGGCGGGCGTTTACCTGATGGCGCGGCTGTTTCCCATTCTGACGCCGGACGCCAAGCTGTTTATCGCCATCATCGGGGTGGTGACGCTGTCGATGGGGGCGCTGATCGCCTGCGTGCAGAGCGACATCAAGCGGGTGCTGGCGTTTTCGACGATCTCGCAACTGGGCTACATGATGCTGGCGATCGGGGTGGGCAGCTGGATCGGGGCGCTGTTCCACCTGATGACCCACGCCTTTTTCAAATCGCTGCTGTTTCTGGGAGCCGGTTCGGTCATCCACGCGGCCGACCATGAGCAGGAGATGAGCGAGTTCGGGGGGCTGATGTACAAGATCCCCTGGACGGCCATGACCTTTGCCGTGGCGACGGCCGCGATTTCGGGGGTCCCCTACTTCTCCGGGTTTTACAGCAAGGAGATGATCCTGGCCGATGCCGGGGGCTGGGCGCACCTGGCCGGGGGCGCGGGCCCGGCACATTGGGCATGGCAGTTGATTTTCATCGCGCCGGTGGTGGTGGCGGGATTGACCGCGTTTTACATGACCCGCTGCTGGATGTTGACCTTCTGGGGGCGGCCGCGGAACCAGAAGATCTTTGACGAGGCCCGGGAGTCGCCGATCCTGTGGATGCCGATGGTCCTGCTGGCCCTGTTGAGCATCTTCGCCGGCAACGCGCTGGGGATTCGGGACCTGCTGGGGCAGGCGCGGCAGGAGACAAGCCGATATTGCACGGCGCTGGCCGTGGTTTCGAGCCCCACCGCAACCGGACGCTTTACAGGCTTTGACACCGCCTGGGAGGCGCCGCCGGAGGGGATGGAGGTCGACGCGGCGCCCGCCCTGCCGCCGGCACGGGAACTGGCTGCCCACCAGGTCGAGCACTGGGCGATGTGGGCGTTGGGGATTGGGCTGGGGCTGGCGTTTGTGCTCTACATCCGGGGATATGCGCTGACCGGGTGGCTGAAGAAGGTCTGGCCGCTGAGCTGGATCTGGGCATGGCTCTACAACGAGATGTATTTCGATGAGCTGTACTACGCCGTGCCCGTGGAAATTGTGCTGGCGCTGAGTCGCATGGGACGATGGATCGACCGGCGGCTGATCGACGGAACCGTGTCGGCCGTCGCCGCCATCGCCCGGGGCCTGTCGCAACTGGCGAACCTGGGGGACCGCTACGTGGTGGACGGCGTGGTGCATGGGATGGCCGACCTGGCCCAGGGCATCGGCCTGTCCCTCCGTGCGCCGCAGAACGGGCGCGTGCGGGTCTATGTGACCTTGGCCGCGGCCGCCATCGCGCTGGGCGTGACGGCGGCGGTGGCGGTGATGGTGTTTTCGTGAGCGGCTGCCGGCCGTCAGTTGCCGCCTGCCGGAAGGCAACGGGGCAATTGACAGCGGACGCCTGACAACTGGCAACTGATATGAGCCATTGGCTTTTGACAATCCTTCTGTTTCTCCCGCTGGTGGGAATGGTGGCCGTGCTGCTCTCGCCCACGCGCTCGGCCGTGCGCGGCGTGGCGCTGGCGACATCGCTGCTCACGCTGCTTGTGTCGCTGTCGCTGCTGGGGGTGTATGACTGGCATGGACCGGCTCAGGGAGCGGCGGCTTACGCCTATCAGGAGAACAGCCCGTTCGGGGTGATTCAACTGGTGCAGCGGGCCGACTGGATTCCCGCCTTCCACGTGCAGTATCTGGTGGGCGTGGATGGGCTCTCCCTGCCGCTGGTGATCCTGACTACCTTCATCAGCGTTCTGGCCATCGCCGCTTCCTGGAGCGTCCAGAAAATGGCCAAGGGGTACTTCGCCCTGCTGCTGCTGCTGGAGACGTGCATCCTGGGCACGTTCCTTTCCCTCGACTTCTTCCTCTTCTACGTCTTTTTCGAAGTGACGTTGCTGCCGATGTACTTCCTGATCGGCATCTGGGGCGGTCCGCGGCGGGAATACGCGGCCATTAAATTCTTCCTCTACACGCTGGCCGGCTCGATCGCCCTGCTGATTGTCCTGATCGGCATGTATCTCTATTGCGGGTCGTTCGACCTGATTTATCTGGCCTCGCCGGCGGCGCGGGCGAAATTCGCCGCCGGTACCGCGCTGTTCGGGGCGGGCAAGGCATTCTTTCTCCTGCTGATGGCAGGCTTTTTGATCAAGGTCCCGGCCGTGCCGCTGCATACCTGGCTGCCTGACGCCCACGTCGAAGCGCCCACGCCCGTGAGCATGATCCTGGCCGCCCTGCTGCTGAAGATGGGCGGCTACGGCATCCTCCGCCTGGCCTATCCCCTCTTTCCCGACGCCGCGCGCACCTTCTGGCTGCTGTTCGCGGTGATCGGGGTGGTAAGCATCATCTACGGGGCCCTAGTGGCGATGGCGCAGCGCGACTTCAAGCGGCTGGTGGCCTATTCCTCCGTCTCGCATATGGGCTTCGTCGTGCTGGGAGCGGCCGTCATGACGCCGCTGGCGCTGAACGGGGCATTGTTCATGATGGTGGCCCACGGCATCACCAGCGCGATGATGTTCTTCGTGGTGGGCGTCATCTATGACCGGGCGCACCACCGCGACCTGAGCCGCCTGGGCGGCATTGCCGGGGCCATGCCGGTCTATACCGGCTTCTCCACCGTCGCCTGCTTCGCCAACCTGGGGCTGCCGGGGCTGTGTGGCTTCGTCGGGGAAATCATGGTGCTGCTGGGCGTCTTCCAGGCGGCCCGGTCCGACTCCATCCTGCACCTGGCGCAGGGCGCCCCCCCGGCGGCCTTCCACGCCCTGGCGATCATCGCCACCGGCGGCATCATCCTGGGGGCGGCCTACACGCTTTGGGCGCTGCAGCGGGTCTTCTTCGGCCCCCTGCGAAGCGACTACAAGGACTTTCCCGACGCCAGCGCCCGCGAAATCGCCGTCTTCGCCCCGCTGGCGGTGCTGGCGATCCTGCTGGGAATCGCCCCGATGCTCTTTTTCCTCCTGACGGATTCCACCGTCACAGCGCTGTTGAAGCTGATGAGCTAAATCGCCAAGCGTTCGGCGTCCGATAATTGCCCCTCGCCCCAGCCCGCCTCTGGGCTTCAGCGCCCCTGCATCCATTGAATTGCTTCTCCCGCGGCCCCGCTTCCCTCTCCGGATCGCGCGCTTCATTGCCGCGCCCGAAAGGCCGATAGGACCGATAGAGACGGATTGGTTTACCGGCTCCGGCGCGGGTTCCCCGGATTACCTGATTTGCCCGGGCGAACGCCGAATCGTAGATCGGGGGTGGAGACGACGAATGCTGGGATTTGTGCAAAAGTGGTTTTCCGCGCCGGCCAACCCCATCGGGGTCGATTTCGGCGCGGATTGCCTGCGGATGGCTCAGGTGGACGGCTCCGGGCCGGAGCCGCGCCTGATCGCCGCCGCCTGTTGTGATGTGCCGGGGCATGTCCGGGAGGATGCCGCTGCGCGGCTGGCCTGGTTCTCCCAGGCCGCACGCGACCTGTTGGCCCAGGGGAAATTCCGCGGGCGCCGGGCCGCGTTGGCGCTGCCGGCGGCCTGTATGCAGGTCCAGCATCTTCGGATGGCGAAAATGGAGCCCGAGGCGCTGAAAAAGGCGCTGCCGTGGGAATTGAAGGGCAAGCTTCCGATGGACCCCTCGGCCGCCCTGCTGCGGCATCTGGTGGCGGGGGAAATCCATGCCGGCCAGGAGCCGCAGACCGAAGTCATTGTCATGGCCGCGGCGCGGGGCATGGTCGAGCAGTTCCTGGCGGCGGCCGCCAAGGCAAAGCTGGATGTGATCGGAATGGATGTGCAGCCCCGCACCGTGGTGGACTGCTTCAGGCAAATCTATCGGCGCAAGACCGACGCCGAGGCGACCAGTTGCTTTGTGGATATCGGATACAGCGGCACGCGGGCGGTGATCGCGCGGGGCGCGGAAATTCTCTTTGCGCGGGTGATTCCGATCGGCGGCGAGCAGTTCAATCAGGCGGTGGCCGACCGAATGAAGATCACGCCCGAGGAGGCGCGGCTGTTGCGGCTCAAGGCCGCCCTGGAGCCGCCGGAGGCGGCGGTGGAACCGCAGGAAGCCCCGCCGCAGGAAGAAGGTCAGTCCTTTGCGCTTCTGGAGGCGGGACTGAAGCGGTCGGCTGAGGCGCAGGCGCCGGCCCCTCTGGAAAATGAGTCCCGCCGCGTGGAGCAGGCGGTCATGGAACCGGCCAATCGCCTGGCCGAGGAACTGGATTTATGCCGGCGCTACTACGAAGCGACCTTCGTCAGCCGCCCGGTGGACCGCCTGATTTTCGTCGGCGGCGAGGCATGCCAGCGGGGCCTGTGCCGCCAGATTGCCCGGCGGCTCTCCCTGGCCGCCCAGGTCGGCGATCCGCTGGTGCGCATGGGCCGAACCAGCGAAGTGGGCATTGAGTCGGGGATCGACCGCCGCCAGCCGCAGCCGGCCTGGACGGTGGCGATTGGATTGAGCCTGAATCAGTTGCCGGTGAGCGCCGGCCGCTGAGGTGCGGCGCGGGTTTGGAACGAGGAGTGCCATGACTGCTACAAATGACCTGAGCTTCCTGCCGGAGGACTACCTCAAGCGCAAGGCGCAGCGGCGATCCAACATCATCTGCGCGTCCCTGTTCCTGGTGGTCATGGCCGCGATCGGGACGGCCTTCCATTTTGCCGAGGCCTCCATGGCCGATCTGGAGCGTCAGCATGCGGCCGTGGCCCGGCACTACGCCGAGGCGGCCCGCCGGATCGAGCAGGTGAAGCTGCTTCAGGACCAGCAGCGGACCATGGCGGCCCAGGCGGAGTTGAGTCAGTCGCTGCTGGAAAAGATACCCCGCAGCTATCTCCTGGCCCAGATCACCAACGCCCTGCCCGCGGGGGTCTCCCTGCTGGATTTGCAGATGGAATCCAAACGCCGCTCCGCTCCGGCCGCGCCGCAGACGCAGTTCCAGAAGCACGGCAGCCGCTTGAAGGAGAAGGACGCCCCGCCGGCGCCGCAGCCGCAGGTGTTTGATGTGCATCTGAAGCTGGTCGGCGTGGCCGCGACCGATGTGCAGGTGGCGCAGTTCATGGGGCAACTGCTGCGATCCAAGCTGCTGGAGGAGGTCAACCTGACCTACAGCCAGGAATTCAAGCAGGAGGATGAAATGCTGCGCAAGTTCGAGATCGAGATGCGGCTGAATCCGAACGAAGCGGTGGCCGGCGGCCAGGGGGACGGTCGGTTGTAGGGATGCACACCCCTGCGTGCTCACTGTGAACGGCCAACCGTCAACGGCCGGAGGTGCATTATGAAACTGGGTATGCGTGAATTAATTTTCCTTGGGGCGATGCTGACACTGCTGGGCAGCGCCTACTTCTTCTTCTTCAACAAGGTCAACCAGCGGCGGGCCGAGTTGCAGGCCGACATCGCCCTGAAGCAGAAGACGCTCGATGAGGTGCGGCGGGCCACCGCCGGCATTGACGACCTCAAGGGAAAGATCGGCGAGCTGCAGAAGGCCATCGCCTTCTTCAACTCCAAGCTCCCCCAGGAGAAGGAGATCGACAAGATTCTCAAGCAGACCTGGAAGATGGCCGAATCCGATACGCTCCAGACCAAGTCGATCAAGACGCTCAAAAGCCGCAAGGCGGCCGGTTACAGCGAGCAGCCGATCGAAATGGACCTCAGCGGCAATTTCAACGGCTTCTATTCGTTTCTCCTGCAACTGGAAAAGATGCCGCGCATCACGCGCATCACCGACATGCACCTGAGCAAGATCAACGGCCATGACGGCGAGATGCGGGCGCGGCTGACAATGAGCATCTTCTTCGAGCCCGATGGCTCGCGGTCGACTCTGGCGGCGGCACGGTAGAGGCATCAGGCCGCACCGGCGGCCCAAGGGAGAACAGCATGAGTGATCTGCACGAGGAACAACTGGATGCCCCGGAAGATGGCCTTCAGCAGGCGCTGGGGGAAGAAGAGGCGGATTTCTCCATCGAATCGCCTAAAAAGCCCCCGATCGCGCGCGGCACCCTCGCCCTGCTCGGCCTGGCGGCGGCCGGCGTGGGCGGACTCTATTTCATGTACCTGCGCGGCGGCCCCCAGCGCGCCGACGCTTCCACCGCAGCCCAGGTCCGGGCCGCCGACCAGACAATTCACGGCTTCCTGAAAAACAGCGCCCAGGGCCGGCCCATGATGGAGCAGTTGCTTCATAGCACCCAGCAGGTTGTGCAGCGCTTCCTGAGCTACCCCAGCGCAACGCAGATTCCGCTCAAAGACCTCAAGGCCAATCCCTTCCGCCGCGCGCCCGCCCCGCTGGAGACCCAGCAGCGGCAGATCAGCCGCCTGGAGGAGCAACGCCAGCGGGAGGCCGCCCGGGCCGCCCTCCTCAAATCGGCCCAGTCCCTCAAGCTCCAGTCGGTCTTCCTGGGCACCAATGTCCGAACCTGCGTCATCAACAATACCCTCTGCCGCGAGGGGCAGCAGGTGGGCGAATTCACCGTGGAGACGATCACCAGCGGGGGCGTCATCCTGAAATCCGGACAGGAACGCTTCGAACTGAAAATGGGCGGATGACCGCTGAAAATCGCCGACCGCAGGCCGGCCATTGGAAACCGACAACCAGCAACTGGCAATTGACCCGCATGTTCACCCGACGCACAACCTCGCCCCCCTCCGCCGCCCAGACGCTCGATGAGCCGCTGCCGGACCTGGACCAGCTCTGGCGTCCCGATGAGTCCTCCAGCCGCCAGAGCGTCGAGGCGCTGCTGCTGGAGCGCGGGCAAATCACCGAGGAGCAGCTGG
>JBIQLO010000033.1:0-26055 GCA_044464175.1 Planctomycetaceae bacterium
CTTGGCGGGATCGTATCCAAAGGAAACATGCTCGAAACGGACCGCGCCGGGGCCGGGGGGCAGGGGCTTGGCATCCGGTTTTTCCTGGACGCCGGAGTTGGCGGTGAGAACCTCCCAGAGGCGCTGGGCGGAGACGATGGCGTTCTGGTATTGCTCGTTGATGACCTGGACCTGCTGCAGGCGGGTGAGGATGGCGCTCATGGCCGAGCCCAGAATCAGGAAGTCGCCCACATCCAGTTTCCCTTCCACCAGGAGGATGCCGCCGGCCAGGAACAGGGAGAGGTAGGAGGCCGAGGCGATCAGGCGGACGACGGGGGTGAAGTTGGCGAAGAGGCGGATGCGGTGGAGGATTCGGGTGTAGTAATCCTCGGTGTTCTGGTTGTAGGCGGCGATTTCCTGCTGCTCGGTGGCGAAGGCCTTGACGACGTGGACACCGGAGATGTTCTCGGTGATCAGCGACACGTTTTTGTCGCTGGCGGCCATGACCGACTCCAGCACCGGGCGGCATTTTCGGGTGAAGCGGAGGATGTACCAGGTCCAGATCGGCAGGGGGACGATCGCCAGGATCGCCACCCAGGGGCTGCGGGTGAGGATGAGGATGATGTAGCCGCCGACGATCAGGATCATCTCGAAGGTGATCAGGACAGCCGACTGGATGAAGGTGCGGACGTTGGACAGGTCGGTGAGGGAGCGGTTGATGAGCTGTCCGGTGGGAATGGCGTCATGGAAGCTGAAGCCGGCGCGCTGGAGTTTGTCGTAGACGGCCTCGCGGATGTAGAAGACCATCTCCATGCTCAGCTTCATGGCCGAGACTTCGCGAAGGTAGCGCAGGACGGCCATGCCCACGGCCAGGGCGGCCAGCCCGAAGATCACCTTACGGAGATTGGTGGAAAACGGATCGGCGGAGGTGAACCAGGCCCAGAAGCCGGGGACGCTTCCGGTGACGGTGTGCAAATCCAGTTTTTGGATGTAGTTAACCGCCTCAGCGGTCTGGCGCACAAAGAGAATTTCGGTGGCGACGTACCCGGCCAAATAGAAGCAGGAGAGGATCAGGAGGAACTTGACGGGTTTAAGGAACCCGAACATCCACCGCAACAGGAACCGGTTGTTGGGAGGAGAAGAAAAGGAGGAAGAAGGAGGCTCGCCCGGGGACGATGCCGGGTCGGTCGCCGAATCCCTGGCTTCCTGAAGCAAGGCCGAATCAGAGTCGCTTTTTTTCAAGGCGGTCGAGGGTGTAGACACGATCCAACGCCGTTTTCTAAAAGCATCTTAACCTACCGTGAATTGGCGGAACGTCAATAGGGGAAATTTGAAAAACCGGCAGGGGCGGGGTCTGGACGTTTGGGAGGCGGGATTATTACCCTTCAGCCGGGAAGGGCGATGGGGTTATGATCCGGCCATGGCGCCTAACGACCGAACCGGCGCGGGCCTGCCCGCCTCTCTCCGCGTGGCCGATCCGGTGGATACGCTGCGGTTCATGTTCGCGGTGGGGATCGAGTGCAGCTATCCGACCATCGAGGGGAACCGCCGCGTCGATCAGCTTCGCGACACGGGGCATTATGAGCTGTGGAAGACCGATCTTAAACTGGTGCGGGAGTTGGGTTTGCGCTATTTGCGTTATGGGCCGCCGCTCTATCGCACGTTCCTGGGGCGCAACCATTATGACTGGAGTTTTCTGGACCCGGTGATGGCCGAGATGCGGCGGCTGGGGATCGTGCCGATCATTGACCTGCTCCATTTTGGGCTGCCCGACTGGCTGGAGAACTTTCAGAATCCCGCCTGGCCGGACCATTTCACCGAATATGCCCGTTCCTTTGCCGAGCGGTATCCGTGGGTGCGGTATTACACGCCGGTGAACGAGATTTACATCACGGCGCAGTTCTCGGCGGCCTATGGATGGTGGAACGAGCGGCTGATGAGCGACACGGCCTTCATCACCAATATCAAGCACTGCTGCCGGGCGGCGGTGCTGGCGATGCGGGCAATCCTGGACCTGCGTCCGGACGCTATTTTCATCTTCAGCGAAAGCACGGAATACGTGCATCCGGGCAGCCCCGATACCGTGGCCCAGGCGCACTTCATGAACGAGCGGCGGTTTTTGTCGCTGGATTTGCCCTTCGGCAATGATGTTTCGGCCACGATGTACCGCTATCTCCTGTCCGGCGGGATGACGGAGGCGGAATATCTCTGGTTCCGCAACCAGCAGGATCTGCGGCGGCATTGCATCATGGGAACGGACTATTACATCACCAATGAGCATGTCATCCGCCCGACCGGCCAGAGCATCGGGGCGGGGGATGTTTACGGGTACTACGTCATCACGCGCCAGTATTATGACCGCTACCGCGTGCCGGTGATGCACACCGAAACCAACCGGGCCGCCCCATACGCCGATGAGTGGCTTTGGAAAGAGTGGATGAACCTGCTGCGCCTGCGGGAGGATGGGATTCCGGTGGTGGGGTTCACCTGGTACGGGTTGGTGGACATGAAGGACTGGGACACCGCGCTGACGAAGATGCGCGGGCGGGTGAATCCGGTGGGGCTCTATACCCTTCAGCGGAAGCAGCGCAAAGTGGCGAGAGAGTACCGCCGGCTGGTGGAGGAGTATTCGCAATTGCCGATTTCGTCCAGCAAGTTCCCGATTTTGACGGCGTGAGGGGGGCGGCGGTGGTCATCGTTGGGCAGGAAAGAGTGGTGGGGGCCTGCACCCAATTTGATTGTCCCGGTGTGGGCATCCCGGTAGACTCGCGCTCATGCTCGCCAGAACCCGATTCTTCCAGGGCGGATCGATCGAACCCTCCCCGAAAAAAGCGTTCCTTCCTGTGAGTTTCCATCCGTGCATTCGATTTGGGCTCCTGATGTTTGTTGCATCGCTTCTTGCAACGCCCGGCGCATCGCAAGCGCAGTCGTGGCCCAAACTGCCCGCTGAGGGAAAGTATTTGAGCGTTGGCGCGACGGTCTATTTGGCACTCAACATTTATATTGATTCAGTGCCGCCGAATCTTGAGCAACTGGAACGCCATGGCAACCCGGCGGCCCGGCCGGTGTTGTACCTGGTCCTCAACGACCCCCAGAGCTATCTCAACTGGCCCGGGGTCATCCGCATGTTGGGCTATGTGGGGGATGGCACCGATGGCCAAAAGCTGCTGGATTTTCTGAAGGCATTGCGCGAAAAGCCGAAGAGCGATGTGGAGTGGGATATATCCTATGCGCTGGCCGTATTGCGTCAGCGGAAACAAAAGGGGGCCGATGAACTGGTGGATCAGGTGGTCAGCCCGGCGTTCTGGCGACGGATGCACTTCCGGCCGAGCAATCTGTCGCAAGGAAAGGGAAGGCTGCCTTTTGATCTTGAGAGATCCTATCTCGCCATTGTGGCCTTGGCGCGGGTGGACCTCCCGTATGCCAGAGCCAAGGCGGCCGAGATCCAGGCGTCGATCGAAGATGCGGATGAGAAAAAATTGTATGGCAAGGCCATTGATTACGTGCTTCGTGGCATCGCCAACGAGCAGAAAAATCCGTAATCATCAACCAATACCTAATAGACAAGACAATCGTATGGGAGGTAAATCATGTCCATTTGGCACATTATGAAGTTGATCTTCCTTTTGTCTCTCCTTGTGGTCCCGACCACATTGAAGGCGCAGCCCAATCCCGATCAGCCAACAGAAGACAAAATCCTGAGCATTGGAACGACGATTGGATTGGCACTCGATAATTATGGTGTATTGTCTCCGAGGTTAGATCACCTGGAGCGCCGAGGAAACCCGGCGGCGCGGCCGGGGTTGTATGCGATCCTCAACGACCCGGCCAGTGACGTCTACTGGCCCGGCGTGATCCGCATGTTGGGGTGTGTGGGGGACGGGGCCGACGGCCAAAAGCTGGTGACTTTCCTTAAGAACCTGCGCGAAAAACCGAGTGATAAGGCTGTTTGGGCCGTATCCTACGCTCTGGCCCTGCTGCGTCAGCGGAAGCAGAAGGGGGCCGATGCGTTGGTGGATGAGGTGGTTCGCCCGGCGTTCTGGCGGGCGGTACGCTTCCACCCGACCACCAAGCCGGCGAGGGTGAAAGACAAATTGCCTTTTGAATTGGAAATGTCCCGTCTGGCCATTGAGGCCTTGGCGCACGTGGATCTCGCTTATGCCAAGGCGAAGGTGGCCGAGGTGCAGGCGTCGATTGACGACAGGAGCCAGAAGCAACACTATGGCGAGGCCGTTGAGGCCCTGTTTCGCTGATGTCGGGCAGGCGGCAGGAAGTGAGTAGGGTGGGCATTGGGCACCTCCGGGGCTAAGGTGGGCGGTGCCCACCCTACGGCAAGCGGCCCATTTCAAGTGACAAGGCGCGGGAGACTGGCTATATTGTCGGCCGGATCAGGAGGATCCGACCCAGCGCCAAGGACCGGCGGCCATGAAATACCTCGCCTCCCATCTGGACACTGTTGCCGCGTCGATGCCGTTTGGCGTCTCGGGGCGTATCTCGGCCGTGGCCGGGCTGGCGCTGGAGGCGGTGGAACTGACGCTGCCGCTGGGGTCCTTGTGCCGGATCGATTCGATGGGGGGGCGCCGGACGGTGGCGGAGGTGATTGGGTTCCAGGCCGACCGCACCCTGCTGATGCCGTTGGGCCCGACGACAGGGGTGAACCGGGGGGACAAAATTTCCAACATCACGGCCGCCCCGCGCATCTGGTGCTCACCCGATCTGCTGGGGCGGGTCATCAACGGACTGGGGGAGCCGATCGACGGCAAGCCCCCGCCGCGCCTGGGCGAATCCCGCCGCATTGACGCACCGGCCGTCCGGCCGATGGAGCGGACGAACATCCGCCAGCCGATTTCCACCAGCATCCGCGCGATCGACGGGCTGCATACTTGCGGGCTGGGGCAGCGCATGGGGATTTTCTCCGGTCCCGGCGTGGGCAAAAGCACGCTTATGAGCTCCATTGCCCGGCGGACGGACGCGGATGTGTCGGTGGTGGCGCTGATCGGCGAGCGCGGGCGCGAGGTGCAGGAGTTCCTGGAGAACAGCCTGGGGGAAGAGGGCTTGAAGCGCTGCGTGGTGGTGGTGGCGACGGGGGATGAAGCGCCGAGCCTGCGCGTGCGTGCGGCCAAAGTGGCCTGCACGGTGGCGGAGTATTTCCGGGACCAGGGGCGGAATGTCCTGTTGATGATGGATTCGCTGACCCGACTGTGCCAGGCGCAGCGGCAGATCGGGCTGGCCGCCCGTGAGCCACCGGCGACCAAGGGGTTTCCGCCCAGCGTCTTTGCCCTGCTGCCGGAAATTCTGGAGCGGGCGGGCAAGACGCAGCGCGGCTCGATCACCGGGTTTTACACGGTGCTGGTGGAGGGGGATGACTTCAATGAGCCGATCCCCGATGCGGTAAAAGGGATCACGGATGGGCATTTGTGGCTCAGCCGGCCGCTGGCCAATCGGGGGCATTTCCCGGCCATTGACGTGCTGCAGAGCATCTCGCGCGTGCGCTCGGATGTGAGCGATGAGGCGGACCTGAAGGCGATTCGGAAGGTATTGAAGCTCTGGGCGGTCTATGAGGACATCGCGGACCTGGTGAACATCGGGGCGTACGTGGCCGGGGCCAACGCCGAGTACGACCTGGCGGTGACGGCGCGGTCAAAAATTACGGAATTCCTGCAGCAGGGATCGGATGAGCCGTGCGACCTTGCGACGGCCCGGCGGCAGCTTCTGGACCTGGCAGCGTGGATTGATCTGGCGGAGAAGGGGATGGCGAAGAAGGGCGTGGTCCGTGGTCCATGATCCTTGTCTGAATTGTTCCCGGACCAAGGACAACGATTTTGAATGGCTCGCTTCATTTTCAAACTTCAGGCGGTGGCGCGGCAGCGGGAGCTGATCGAGCAGCAGAAGCAGCGAGCGCTGGGAGGACTGCGGATGCAGATGGGGGCGCTGGAGGCGCGGCTGCGGGCACTGGACGGGCAGATGCGGGCGGTGAACGAGGACTTGCGGACCAATCATCTGCGGGGGCCCCTGGATGTGAGCTATCTGGCGGCCCACCGGCGGTATGTGCTGGCGACGCAGCGGCAGGGAATCGCGCTGGCCCAGCAGATGGGGGCCCTCCAGCGGCAGATCGAGCAGGCGCAGGCGGAGTTGGCCGAGGCGGCCAAGAACCGCAAGGCGATCGAAAAGCTGCGGGAAAAGCAGTTCGAACGGTGGAAAGCTGAACAAGATCGGAAGGAAATGGCCGATCTGGATGAGGTGGGGCAGCAGATGGCCGTTGGGCCGTGAAGGCGTTTTTTGCATCTGGTTGTTTGTAATTGGCGTGCAAATCCCCAATGACCAATAACAAATAGCAGTATCAAGTGGCAATGAAAAAGCTATTGAACATTCTGATCCTCCTCCTGGCGATCAACTTTCTTCTGGTGGCCGGGGCGGGGTTGTGGTTGGCGCGGTCGGCGGGGGTGGACCGGGCCAAGCTGCAGGCGATCCGGGAGGTGCTGTTTCCGCCGCCGCCCCCTCCGGCGGCGACGACGCAGCCGGCCACCCAGCCGGCGACGCAGCCGGCCTCGCGACTGGAGGAGCTGTTGGCGCGGCAGACCGGGCGGACGGCCGGGGAGCAGGTGGCGGCGATGCAGCGGACGTTTGACTCGCAGATGGCGATTCTGGAGCACCGGCGGCGGGAATTGCTGGATTTGGAGCGGCAGATCAACCTGGCCAGCGACAAGCTGTCGCGCGACAGGGCCGCCCTGGAGCAGCAGCGCAAGGAATTATCGGCCCAAGAACAGGAGGAAAATCGGCTAACGGCCGATAAAGGATTTCAGGACAGCCTGGAACGGTACCAGGCGATGCAGCCCCGGCAGGTCAAATCGATCTTCATGGGGCTGGATGATCAGACGGTTATGAATTTTCTGCAGGCGATGGAGCCGAGGCAGGCGGCCAAGATCATCAAGGAGTTCAAGACGCCGGCGGAGGTGGATCGCATCCGCAAGGTGTTGGAGATGATGCGCTTGTCGGCCGATTCGCCGCTGCTGCAAAGCGCGGCGGCCAAAGGATAATTATGGCATCCGGGGTCAAGGGATTGGAACTGCTGCGACAGGTGGCGCCGCCGCCGCCCAGGGCGGCGCAGGGCGAGGGGTCGGGAAGCGGGGATTTCAAGGCGGAATTGCAGCGCCACCAGCCGCCGGCGCAGCCGAGCAAACGGTCCGATCCGGATGAGGGGCCCAAGCCCGCGCCCAAGGCGGGAGACACCGCCGGCGCTCCTTCCAAGGGGGCAGTTTCGGGGCAAGAGGCGCAGGAGACGGACCCCGATCGGGCAGCCGAGGCAGTGCATCCCGGCAAAGAGCCCCAGCCGGTGGAAACTTCGGAGACGACAGCGGTGGCCGAGGGAGAGGACGCGGAGGGGGCCGCGCCGGCGCATCCAGAGAAAAAGCCGGATTCCGCCGAGGCCCCGGCCGGACCCGAGGTGCTGGCGGCCATCGCCCAGCCGTCCGCGCCGCCGGTTCAGAAGGCCGATCCCCAGACGCCGGAGCAGCCGAAGGAATCGCCCGCGCCCCAGGTGCAGGGGGTGAGGCTCCAACCCGTTGCACCGCCCTCGAATTCAGCGCATGCGAAGGTACCGGCGGCCGAGCAGCCCGCCGATGCAACCCAGACGCCCGCGCCCAGTTCGCAGGAACCAACTGCTGCGGCCGCGGCCGTCGCGGCAGCCGCCCCGGTACCGACGAAGCCGGCGCCCCAGTCGCCCAAGGCCGCGCCGTCGGCTGAAAAAGTGGCCAATTCCCCCTCGCCCGCGCCGGATCTAGCATTGCCGCAGGAGGCGGGGGTGAAGGTGAACCCAACGGCCGGCGGAAAGCCGAAGGGGCAGCCCATGACGGAGGGCCAGCAGGCTTCCGTGCAGGCGGGGGAGGATGCAAGCGCGTTGGCGGCGCAACCGGTCGACGGGCCGGAGCCGGCTTTAAAGCTGAAGGTGGATGACACGGCGGGCACGCAGGTGGTGCATCTGCTGGAGGCGGCCGGGCCAAAACCGTCGACCTCTGCCGCGACGGCGGGGGGCGCCCCCTCCCTGCCCGCGCCCCGGCCCGAGGCGCAATTTGCCGAAACCAACCACCCGTCGATCGTCTCGGCCATCCGGCACCAATTGCTGCCCGGGGGCGGCTCGATGCAGCTGCGCCTGGACCCGCCGGAACTGGGGGCGATGCAGGTGACGGTGCGGATGCGGGATGGAATCATGACCGCCTCGTTTGAAACCTCCAACGATGAGGCGACGCGCGTCCTGAGCCACAGCCTGAATCAGTTGAAGACCGCGTTGGAATCGCAGGGGGTGCAGGTGGACAAGCTGCAGGTGCGCCAGCAGACGGCCCCCTCCTCCCACAATCAGGGGGACGGCGCGCAGCAGCAACAGCAGCAGGCGCAGGACAATCCCGCCCGCCAGCAGCAGCAGCGGCGCGAATTGATGCGGCGCATGTGGGCCAAGCTCGCCCTGGGGGACGAGCCGCTGGATATTACAGGTTAGGCGTAAAATTAGAGGTCCGGTTGTTATTCCGCCTCATCACATGAAAGGCATCTAATTGAGCAAGCGACGAACGAACGATGGATTGACAACCCGGAAAAGCGATGGACAAGATGCGCCGACGCGCGGTTGTGTCATGGAAGCCCTGGAGCCGCGCAGGCTTCTCAGCGCCGTGATGGTCAGCGACATCAATCCCACCGGCTCCTCCAGCCCGCTGAGCATGGTGCAGATCGGTGCCACGTTCTTTTTTCGAGCTGACGACGGCACGCACGGCTATGAGTTATGGAAAAGCGACGGAACCGATGCCGGTACCATGATGGTCAAGGACATCTGTTCCGGCAGCGGAGCCTCTTATCCGCAGAATATGGTCGTCTTCAACGGCTCGCTCTATTTCAGCGCCAACGACGGCGCGCACGGCTATGAGTTATGGAAAAGCGATGGAACCGACGCCGGAACCGTGATGGTCAAGGATATCCGTTCCGGCAGCGGAGATTCTACTCCCACCAACCTGACCAACCTTAACGGCACGCTCTTTTTTACAGCCAACGACGGCACGCACGGCTTTGAGTTATGGAAAAGCGACGGCACGTCCGCCGGGACCATGATGTTCAAGGACATCTATTCCAGCGTCAGGAGTTCCGCTCCCAAATATTTGGCCGATGTCAACGGCACGCTCTTTTTTCAAGCCAACGAAGGCACGAACGGCCCTGAGTTATGGAAGAGCGACGGGACCGACGCCGGAACCGTGATGGTCAAGGACATCCGCTCAGGCACCGTAGGTTCCTATCCCTCCGATATGACCAACGTCAATGGCATGCTCTTCTTTCTAACCGACGACGGCACGCACGGCCGGGAATTATGGAAAAGCGACGGAACCGACGCCGGAACCGTGATGGTCAAGGACATCCGTTCCGGCAGCGGAGATTCCGTTGCCCTCCTGAAGCTGACCAACATCAACGGCACGCTCTTTTTTACAGCCGACGACGGCACGCACGGCCAGGAATTATGGAAAAGTGACGGAACAGACGCCGGGACCGTGATGGTCAAGGACATCAATCCGAGCAACGGGAGCTCCAATCCGAACTATTTGACCAACGTCAACGGCACACTCTTTTTTCAAGCCTACGACAACACCAATGGCAGTCAGTTGTGGAAAAGCGACGGGACCGATGCCGGAACCGTGATCGTCAAGGACGTCAGTGGAGGTTCCGGTGCCAACAATCTGGCCAACTTCAACGGCACGCTCTTCTTTCAAGCCCACGAAAGCACGCATGGCTATGAGTTATGGAAAAGCGATGGGACTGATGCCGGAACCGTGATGGTCAAGGACATCAACCCGGACAGTGCAGATTCCTCTCCCCATTACTTTACCAATGTCAATGGCGCGCTTTTTTTTAGCGCCGATGACGGGACACACGGCGAAGAACTATGGGTGTTGAGGCCTCCGACGGCAGTGGCGGGCGACTATACGGTGAAGCAGAACAGCCGAGTCGATCTTTCCGCCTCCGGCAGTTCCGATCCCGATTCCTCCGAAACCCTCACCTATCAATGGGATCTCGACGGCGACGGTGTTTACGGCGAAACCGGATCGGCCGCCGCGCGCGGCGACGAGGTTGGCCACACGCCGACTTTCAAAGCGTCGGGGCTGACGCCCGGCGACTACGCCCTCTCCCTGCGGGTGACCAATTCAGCGGGCCTGAGCGACACCGCCGCCGGCACGGTCACCGTCACCGCCGCCGTATCCGTTTTGCCGGTTGGGAGCAATGCGGGAACCGGACCAGAGGTGAAGGTGCATCGCCCGGACGGGACGGAGCTGACCATCGACGCTTTCGGCTCCGGTTTCGATGGCGGCGTGAAGACGGCCAGCGGCGATCTCACGGGAGACGGCACGCCCGACATCATCGTTGCGGCGGGCGCCGGCGGTTCCAGCCACATCCGTATTTTCAATGGAACCGACGGCACTCAGGTGGCCGGTCCGCTGGGCAGTTTCGTCGCCTTCGCGGGCGCCGGCGGCAGCGTCGGCGACACGGGCTCGACTTATTGGACCGACGCGTACAATGGGCCGGTCCTGATCGCCTCGGGCGACGTGAATGGCGACGGTATCGCAGACATTGTTGTGGCGGCGGGCGAAGGGGGCTCATCGCATGTGAAAATCTTTGACGGAGCCGACGGCACGCTCCTGCAAAGCTTTCTGGCTTTCCCGGGTGACGGGCACGCGGATCCCTCCGACCCGGCCTATTACACCGACGCGTTTCAGGGCGGCGTGAATGTGGCCATGGGCGACGTCAACAATGACGGCGAGGCCGACCTGATCGCGGCCGCCGGTCCGGGGGCCGGACCCCAGGTCAAAGTCTTCGCCGGTGGCGATCCATCGAACCTCCTCCGCAGCTTTTTTGCATACGATCCGGCGTTCCGCGGCGGCGTGAACGTGGCCGGCGGGGATGTGGACGGCGACGGGTTCGCCGATATTCTCACCGCTCCCCAGAGCGGCGCGGGGCCGAACGTGAAGGTGTTCAGCGGGGCCGACGGCAGTCTGTCGGCCAGTTTCTGGGCATATGACCCGAGCTATCACGGTGGAGTCGCCCTGGCCGGGGGCGATTACGACAGCGACGGCGCATTCGATCTCATTACCCGCGCGACCGGCGACACGACTCTGGGCATGAAGCAATTCACCTTCGCCGACGGCCACACGCCCACAGCGACCGATCTCTTCTTCGCCACGAGTTGATGGAACCCTGGCCGGCGGAGCGATCGGTTGCGATAAGACGCGGAGATGCTTAAATGATGCTCCATGACGGCACCCAACGCTCCACAGACGGTTTTCTTCTTCCTGACCGATAGCCATGTCGGCGGCACGCGGGCCGGTTTTCAGCAGCAGCCGCGCCATTCCCAGTTGCGGGAGGCGATCTTTGACGGGGTGGGGCGGGCGGCCCGGGCGCAAGGGGCCGAGTTGGTGATTCACGGCGGCGACCTAACCGACAACGGCACGCCGGCGGAGATTGCCGAAGCGCACCGGTTGCTGGATCGGACCGGCGCGCCGGTGGCGTTTTGCCTGGGGAACCACGACCTGATGCCGCCGGAGGCGATGGACCAGTGGAAGGCGGGCACGCCGGAAGCACACCGGATGGCCGATGCCCTGATCCCGCTGGCCGGGGCGGATGTCGTTCTGCTCAATACGGCCTGGCGGGCGGGTGAGCGGTGGGGGTGGTACTGGGATGCCAGGCAGCCGGTGGAAGGATTGCTGGAATCGCAGTTGCAATGGCTTGATCGGACGCTGGAGCAGTCGCCGGATCGGCCGGCGGTGGTGGTGACGCATGCCCCGCTCGATGCGCTGCCTCCGGCGCTGACCGGCGCGCCCGAGCCGATGCACCCGGTGCAGGGGGGCTACGCCGAGGCGCTCAACCGGGTTTTGGACCGGCACCCGCGCGTGAAACTGGTCCTGGCGGGGCACAACCACGTCACCAGCGCGGCCCGGCACGGGGGACGGGTGCATTTGAGCACCTCGGCCATCACCGAGCCACCGTTTGAGTTCCGCCTGATCCGCTTGTCGCCCAATGGGCTGCGGATCGAAACCGTCGCGGCCATCGGGATGACGCCGGAGGTGGAATACCTCAAAGAAAAGGCGTGGGTCAATGGGCGGGCAAGTGATCGGGCCATTGAACTGAAGTGGACCTGACGTCGGATTTCATCGACCACATTCAATAGCACGTCGACGGGATGAGACGCATGAGGCTTTCCCAGCGGGGCGTTGCGCAAAAAAAAACCTTGACAGGGGAATTTGCACGTCGGTATATTCCACTGTGTTATTCATATTCCAGTTCGTTGGCCCAGGTGGTGAAACGTGGCATCGACGGCAACTCCAAGCAGGGCAGGGCAATCGCAGTCGGCACAACTGGCGCGAAAGCTGCGGTACATGATCAGGGAGGGGCGGTTTTTTCCGCAGGAGCCGCTTCCGCCGCACCGGGAATTGTCCAGCCGGTTCAAGGTGGGGGTGCAGGTGGTGCGCAGCGCCATGTCGATGCTGGAGGAGGAGGGGCTGGTCTATAAGCGCCAGCGCCTTGGCGTGTTCATTCGCCCGGCGGGGGTCTATGCCGCCCCTGAGCCATCGAAATCGACGATTCAATGCATCAATTTTCTGGAGCGGCCCACGGGGACCTCTCCCGGTTTTGTGCGAAGCGGCTATCTCCAGGGGTATTCGCAGGCGCTGGAGCGGCTGGATGTGAAGATGCGGTTTCTTCCCTGCCCGCTGGCGGCTGAGCATTGGGAGGGGCTGTTCAGTCCCCACCTGCCGCCCGAAGCACAGGGGTTCGTGCTGATCAACCTCCTGTCGGGGCCGCTGATGCAGTGGCTCAACGAACGCGGGATGCCCTTCGTCGTCCAGAACAACCGGGCCTATGACACCTCGGGATTTCCCCCTCATTACAGCGTCTCGATCAACAAGGTGCGCGGCGGATTCGAGGCGGCGCGCCACCTGATTTCCATGGGGCACCGGCGGATCGGGTTCATCGGCCAGGTGCCGCCGACGCATGCCTGGAGCAACGATGTCTATGACGGCTGCCTGTCAGGGATTTCCCACGCGGGGCTCCATTTCCGCAGGGAGGATCTGCTGGATTTCATCACCAATGAGCCGGCCATGGCGGTGGAGCCGATCCGACGCTTCCTGGACCGCCGGCAGCGCCCGACGGCGCTGGTGACGCAGAACGACGCGGTGGCGCTGGGGGTTCTGGAGGTGGCGCGGGAGATGGGGCTGAGCGTGCCCGGCGACCTGAGCGTGGTGGGATTCGATGATGTGCCCGAGGCGGAATTGAGCGAGCCGCCGTTGACCACTTTCGCCAACCCCCGCGTGCTGCTGGGCAGGGCGGTGGTGGAGACGCTGCTGTCGGTGGCGGCGAATGAGGGAGCACCCCAGCGGCATCGCGTGATGGAAGGGCAACTGGTGGTGCGCGACAGCAGCGGGCCGCCCGCCGGAGGAGAAACAACCTGAGAATCAGTCAAGCGGCACGGACCTTTTCCACTTCAACGCACCATTTCAAAGGAGCCGGACGATGAAACGACTTTTGACGATCGCCCTCCTCGGCAGCGCAGCGCTGGCGGGGCTGACGCCGATAAAGACCGCGCAGGCGGCGATATGGGCGGGCGGAACGGGGGATTGGGTCTCCGCGGCCGATTCCTGGGGCCTGGGCGCGGACGTCTATCCGGGCGACAGCGGCCACACGACGGAAGCGGCCACGATCAACAGCGGCGCCGTGAAGATCAACACGGGAGACACCGTCAGCCTCACTGCCTCGCCCGGACTTCTGACCGTCGGCGCTGACGCCGTTGTTCAACAGGAGGGTGGGAGCCTGCTCAGCAACAGTCGCGCGACTGTTTACGGCCACTATGCGCTGAGTGACGGGCTTCTGGACGGAAGCAGTTTTCGCCTCTCGCGCGGGGGCGTTTACAGCGTCAGCGGCGGGCAGTTCGGCACGCGATCGACCAACACCTCCATGAACAGCCAGGTTGATTTCAACGGCTACGGCGGCGGCACCTTCGACATCACCGCGGGCAAGGTCGATCTGCACTCGATTTTCATGCAGAACCTGATTGTCAATGCGGTTTACCCGGATAAAGCGGCACTGGTCCAGGTGACGGGAGACGAGGCCCAGTTGCAGACCTTGTTCTGGAACCTCTACTCCAGTTCCGGAACCACGGCGACGGCAGGGTTTGTCTTTTCAGCTTCCGGCATTTCCGGCTGGACCGTTGCAAGCAACAACGCCCTGAACCTGGGAACGGGCGATACTCGGGGCCTGCTGTCTGTGGATGTCAGCGCCTTCACCAGCGACGGGATGACGGGGTTTTCGCTGATCGACTATCGTGGCGCGATTCAGGGCGATGGCACGTTCGGCGGCGTGAGCATCCTCGACAGCCACTATGCCGGGGGGCTCACCCCGGGCGTCCAAGGCAATCTCCAGCCGGGGCAGTATTACCTGGACATGGCCGACGGCACGGTGGGTGACGGCTCGGCGGTCGTGCTCTATTTCAACAACGCGGTCCCCGAACCGGGGGGTATGGCCCTGCTCCTGGCGGGCGGCCTATTGCTGGCGGTTCGACGACGGCATGCCTGAGAAAGCGTGAAGACGGGTGTGGGGGCGGCTCATACGAGGGCTCGGCGATGCGAAAAGTCAGGATCATTCGGCGGGTCGGGTTTACACTGGTGGAACTGCTGGTCGTGATCGGGATCATAGCGGTTCTGATAGCAATTCTGCTGCCGGCGCTGAGCAAGGCGCGCAGTTCGGCCAAGCAGGTCGCCTGTGCCAGCAACCTGCGGCAGATCGGCATGGCGGCCCACATGTATGCCAACGAGAATCACGGTTGGCTGCCATATGCGAGCTACACATCGTCCATCAAGTGGACGACGATGCTGGAGCCGTACCTCAAGAACAAGGTCGGCGTCACCGGCGGCGTCTGGACCTGCCCGGCGACCCGGGACAATTTCTGGCTGGGATATGGATGGAACTACCAGGGGATCGGCAACGCGCCGACGGACCCGCGCCTGGGCCCGACCCGCACCAGCGGGAAAAACCGCTTCGGCACGCCGGTATATCTGCTGGTGCTGGTGGCCGACAGCACCTATGCCGACAGTCCCGGCACCTTTGTGGGATCGGCCGACGGGCACTTCATGATCTATCCCAAGACCGCGGGCATGGGAGTGTCGCAGGCGCATTCCCAGGGGCTCAACACTCTCTTTATCGGCGGGCATGTGGAGTATTTCAAATCCAAGCAGTGGTATCTGCAGACCCAGTGGTGGTGAATCCATGGGAACAGGAGATGACATGAACAAAGTACAAGGCCTTCTCCGGGGGCTGCTGGCGGCGGTGATAACTCTGGCGACCTTGGGCAGCGCCATGGCGGCCGAGCCGGTGAAGGTCGATCCGGCCACGGCATCGATCATCATTCCCGCCAGTCCCACCGACATGCAGAAGGAGGCGGCCGGGGAACTGGCGCACCACCTCAAGCTCATCACGGGCCGGGACATCGCCATCCATCCTCGGGCGGTGGGGGAGGCGGCGGCGTTCACCTTTTATGTCGGCATCGCCCCGGCCCAAAAGGACAAGCCGCTTTCGCCGGAGGAGTCGCGGTGGGTGGTGACGCCCGCGGCGGCCTATCTGTACGGGGAGGGGCGCAACGGCGACTTGTTCGCGGTGTACAGCTTTTTGCAGGCGCAGCTGGGCGTCCACTGGGTTGAGCCGGGCGAGGCGGGAATCGCGTTCACTCCCAGCCGGACATTGACGCTGAAAGGGGGCGCGTTCAACTGGATTCCGCAACTGGAGATGCGGAAGATCCGCGTCTATGCCCGCCCGGGGCACTATCCGGTGCTTAAGGATTATGTGAAGGAGTACGCCGAATTTCTTCCCTCCCACGCGGACAACGACCGGCGGGCGGCGGAGGTGCGCCAGTGGCAGCTCCGCATGCGCATGGGGTCCCATTCGGACATCAACTACGGCCACGCGTTCGTCAATTGGTGGGACAAATATGGGAAGACCCATCCGGAGTACTTCGCGCTGAACAAGTGGGGGCAGCGCCAGCCGGAGCTGCGCGTCAAGCCGACCGGAAGCAGCCCGAAATTTACAGCCAAGGACAAAATGAGCGTAAAGCTCTGCGTCAGCAACCCTGCCGTCGCCGACCAGATCGTGGCCGACTGGCTCAAAGGCGGACGACGCGGCACGGTCAACGCCTGCATGAACGACCAGATCTGGGGCTTTTGCCAGTGTGACCAATGCCGGGCACTGGACGCGACCGTGCCGGGCGAGAAGTGGGAGGAGCATCTGACGGATCGGTACGTCCATCTGGCCAATGAAGTGGCCCGGCGGGCACGAAAATACGATCCCAAAGTCCGGGTGTCGATGTACGCCTACGAATCCACCCTGGAGCCGCCGCGGAAGGTGCGCGTTGATCCCAGCGTGGTGGTGGTGATCGTGCCGACGTCGGTTGAGGGGAACAAGGTGCGGCGGCTGTTTGAAGGGTGGAAGCAGGCCGGCGCGACCATGCTCCTGACCCGGCCGAACTATCCCACCTATTACAAGACGCTGGCGCTGCCGATGGGATTTGAGAAGCAGATGTATGATGCCTTTCATGTCGCCTGGAAAAACGGTGCGGTGGGGGCGGATTACGACAGCCTCATGGGATTGTGGCCTTACAGTGGGCTATCCGATTACACGCTGGCCCGGACCTTTGCCGACCCCTCCCTCCCCCTTGAGGATTTGGAGGCCGAATATTACTCGGCCTATGGCCCGGCCGCACAGGAAATCAAAAGCTATTTTCGCTATTGGCGGGAGGAATTCTGGCAGAAGCGCATTGAGCCGAACCTGGCTAAAATCGTGGCGGCCGGCAAATACCACAACTTTGCCCGCGGGCTGATCTGGTCGCTGGGCGATTACTACCACGACGGCGATTTCGACGCCACCGATGCCCTCCTTTCGGCGGCGGCGAAAAAGGACCTGTCGCTTTCGCAGCGCCATCGCGTGGAGGAATTGCAGATCGCCAACCGCAACGCCCGGCTGATCGTCAGGGCCGTCACGGCCAAAGGGAGCGAAAAATTCGCACATGCCCTGGCGCTGATGAAGTTCCGCAAGGAACACATCAGCGATCCGGATTTCGCCTGGTTCACCATGTTCGCCACGGAGACCCGCTACGGCGACATGACCGGCACCAAAACCGCCATCCACTTGCGGGATTATCCCCTTCCCTGGATTGAAACCGGCGTGGCCTGGCGGTTCAAGCTGGATCCGCAGAACCGGGGATTGGGCGAGAAATGGGAAGAATTGCCCTGGTCCAAGACGGCCCACTGGGACCTGCTGCGGACGGACTTCTACTGGGACAATCCCTACGACAGCGAAACTGCTCCCGCCCTGATGGCGAAGTTGAAGGGGTATGATGGGATCGGATGGTATTCGACCCAGGTGCGCGTGCCGGCGGAATTCAAGGGCCGCCGGGTGCTGCTCTATTTCGGGGCCGTGGACGATTCCTGCTGGGTGTACGTCAACGGCAAGCCGGCCGGGAAACATATTTACCAGAAGTCGGCCGACGTCTATACGCCCTTTGAGATCGACATCACGCCCCAGATCGATCCCGCCCAGTCCGAGCAGACGGTAACCGTGCGCGTGGAGGATTCGGCCGGCGCCGGCGGCATCTGGAAACGGGTGTGGCTGGTGTCCAGGGAGAAATAGAGGCTAAAGTGCCGTTGGAGCCATCATCCCATGCACCCGAAAGTCGTCTTTCCCGGAAATCTGGCCGCGATTGTTGCCGATCTGGCCCGCCCGCTTCACGATCACTCATTGGTGGACCCGCTGCGCCGGGCAGGGGGGGGCGAGGTGTCGCTGGCGGGAGGATATGCGCTGGAGGCATCGGCGTTTGCCGGCCGGCCGCATCTAGACGTTCTCCTGGACGACTGGCGGCGGTTCATGAGCGTGGTGATGGAAACGCATGCGGCGGAAGGGGGGTATCCCATCCAATTGCAGTGCGGGCCCGCGCGGGCCGCGCCCGATGGGGGCTTCGAGGCGCACGAGATCGATGTGACCGAGAGCGGCTGTCGGATCACCGCGCCGGACATGGAGGGGCTGCGCCGGGCTCTGTTCCGGCTGCAGGATGAAATGCGGCTTCGGCGCGCCCCGATCCTGCCGGCGGGGCGTGAGGCCCGATGGACGAATATCCGGACCCGCATCAGCCGCTCGCCGATCGCGCCCTACCGCTGGCTCTCGGGGTGGGAACTGGAGGATGGGAATGACTACTATCCCGAAGCCTACCTCAGCCGATTGGCCCACAGCGGCGTCAATGGGATCTGGGTGGCGGGTCTCCTGAGGAATCTGGTCGCCTCCACGGTCATTCCGGAGCTGGGCCCCCCGGTCCATCGGCTGGGAAAGCTGAATCAGCTGATCCAGAAGGCCGCCCGCCAGGGAATTCGCGTCTACTTCTTCTGCATGGAGCCGCGCGCGCTTCCACCGGACCATCCGGCCGCCATTGCCCATCCGGAGATTCTGGGCGCGCGGGGTGCGCTCTGCACCTCCGTGCCGCGCGTGAGGGAATACATCCGGGAGGCGATGCGGTCGCTCTTTACCGAAGCGCCGCAATTGGGGGGCCTGATCAACATCTTCTGTGGGGAGCGCCCCAGCAACTGCTGGTGGCACACGGAAGCCTACGTCCAGGAATGCCCGCGCTGCCGCCAGCGCCCCAGGGCCCAGGTGCTGGCCGAGTCGCTCAACACCTTTGCCGAGGGGATCCGCGCCGCCAGCCCCACGGCCGAGTTGATGGCGTGGACCTACATGATGGCCTCCTCCAGAGAATCGCTCCCCATCGCCCCCATGCTGGAGGTGGTGCGGGCCGCCGACCCATCCATCATCTGGCTGGGCAATTTCGAGCATGGATGCCGGAAGGAGATTTGCGGCAAGGCCGTGCAGGCGCATGAATATTCCCTCTCCTGCGTCGGGCCCTCCGGCTATTTCAGCGACCTGGCGCGGGCCGTGGACGCAAGCGGACGGCGGATCTACGCCAAGCTGCAGGTGGGGACCACCTACGAGATGTCGAGCGTGCCGCACATTCCCGTGCCCGGCATCGTCTATGACAAGATCGCCGAGGCGGGGAAACTGGGTGTCAGCGGCGCAATGCTCGGGTGGATTCCTGGCGGTTTTCCCAGCCCCCAGCTCAAGATGGCCGGGGAGGCCGTCTTCGAGCCGCGCCCGCCGAAGCGGGCTCTTATGCAGCGCATCGCCGCGATCGATTGGGGCGAGGCGAGCGCCGACGCCGTGGCCGCCGCGTGGGAGGACTTCGGCGCGGCGTGGCAGCGCTATCCCATGGACAACGCGGTGCTGTACTGGGGACCGATCACGCGCGCACCGGCCTATCAACTCCACCTGGAGCGAGAGCCGCGCCTGGCCAAGCCTTACAACTGGGGATTCACTCGCAAGCGCGAGCCCCAGCCCTTTGAGGATCAGTATACCCGCTGGCTGGGCGCGTTCACCCTCGAGGAGATTTTGCGATCTTTTCGCGATCTGGGACGCGCCTGGCAGGGGGGAGTCGAGCGGCTGGAGGCCTGCCGCCGGGAGGGGCGCGGCGGGGGGACCGGCCAATCGGAGATCGACCGGCAGATCGCCGTCGCTTCCGCCATCCGGCTGCAATGCCTCAGTGCAGCCAATGTGTATGAATTTTACGCCCTGCGCGACCGGCTGCGGGAGCCGGCCGGGGGGAAGCATCCGGAAATCCTGGCGCGCATGGAGGCGGTGGCGCGGGAGGAATTGCATCTGGCAGGGGAAATGAAGCGGCATCTGGCGGCAGAACCGGCCCTTGGCTTTGAGTCGGAGATTTATGACTTCAGCTATTGCGCGTCCCTGATCGACCAGAAACTCCTTCAGGTCAACGACCTGCTGCCGATTTTGAGCCATTGGCGGCGGGAGGGGGTGGAGCCGGCGGTGCTGGAGCGCACCGTGGAGGAGGCCGAGGCGCTGCGCCCCGACCGCGTGCCCGATCGCTGGGGGGACTAGCCGCACCTTGGCAATTCATTTTCGATTGACGTACACTATCGGGGCATCGGGGGCCATAGCTCAATTGGGAGAGCGCCGCGTTTGCAACGCGGAGGTTACCGGTTCGATCCCGGTTGGCTCCAGTTTTGATTTTCGGGGATGAATGATGCCTTCCACCGCGACGCCGCTTTACGACGTTCACACGCACATCGGGATTGACCCCGGGTTTTATCTTCGCGGCTGGTGGCCCTATGCGGCCACGGTTCAAGATCTGCTGCAGCAGATGGATCATGCCGGCATTGCCCGGGCGGTCTCTTTTCCGTTTTGCCTCCCCTCGGCCTTCGATCCCGAGGCGTTTGCCGCCGGGCAGGTGGAATTGCGCCCCGGGCGAGCGCCGTTCGACAAGGAAAACCGCCTGCTGATCCAGGAGGTGGAGCGCCTTGACCTGGATCGGCGGCTGAGCGTGCTGGCGATGTTCGATCCCTCCCGGCGCGTGAGGGAGCAGGTGGAGAATCTTCGCCCGCTGGTTGGGAAAATCACGGGCCTGAAGGTGCAGGCGACCATTTTGCAATCTCCCGTGGCGGCGCTGCTGAAGGAGGGGCGGGCGCTGATGGAACTGGCGGCCGAGCACAATCTGCCGGTGCTGTTCCATACCTCCATCATCGCCTCCGACCTCTGGTCGCAGACGGCCGACTGCCTGGCGGTGGCCGAGGCGTTTCCCACGGTCCGTTTCAATCTGGCGCATTCGCTGCGGTTTCATTTGCCCTCTCTGAAGCGGGCGGCAGAATTGCCCAATGTCTGGGTCGATTGCTCGGCCCATCTGGTGCATTGCCAGCTGGCCTGTGACGATCTGCCCGTGGTGGCGCAAAAGGGGGAGCGGGTGGAGGCCGACTACAGCCGCCCGGCGGAGGTGCTCAAGGTGATTCACAGGATTTTGCCCGGCAAGTACATGTGGGGCTCGGACAACCCGTACCAGAGCTGGTGCGATGACTCGCTGCGGGCGGTCTACACCTATGCCCAGGAGGCGAAGGTGCTGCATGAACTGCCGGAAGAGATTCGCCGGTCCATGGGGCACGATGCGCCGCGAGCGTGGCTGGGGCATGCGTAGGGTCCACCCCGCGGACCGATCCTCCGACAGGAACCGCGGTGCGGACCCTGTAACGACAAAACTATGATTGATCTCAAAGGACATACCGCGCTGGTGACCGGATCGACCAGCGGCGTGGGACGGGCGATCGCGCTGGCCTATGCGGCGGCCGGGGCGCGGGTGATCGTGCATGGCCCGCCCGGCGCCCAGGCGGATGGAGAACGGGTGGTGGCCGAGTGCCGCCAGGCCGGGGCCGAGGCCCTTTTTGTGGCTTGCGACCTGCTGCAGCCGCCCGATCAGGCGGCCGGGGCGCTGTTTCAGGCCGCCACGGCCGCCATGGAAGGCATCGATATCCTCGTGAACAATGCCGGGCATTTTCAGGATGTGGCGTTCCTGGAAATGACGCCGGACCGCTTTGATCGGACCATGCGGCTGAACGTGGCCGCCCCCTATTTCCTCACCCAGCAGTTCGCCCGCCACTGGATTGCCTTGGGCGTCAAGGGGCGGGTCATTTTCACCGGCTCGATCAACGGGCGGCTGGCCGAGATGAATTCCACGGCCTATGACACCTCCAAGGGGGCGATCGAGATGATGGTCAAGACCCTCTGCGTCTCGCTGGCGCCCAGTGGGATTCGCGTCAACGGCATCGCCCCGGGGCTGGTGCGGACCAACGCCACCAAATGGCTGAAAGAGCGCCCGCTGGATGGGCAGTGGGTGGAATACAACACGCCCAACGGGCAGGTGCCCGACGCCGCCGTCTGCGGTCCGGCCGCCGTTTTCCTGGCCTCCGACGCCGCCGACCACGTCCACGGGCAGATGCTGCTGGTGGATGGCGGCATGAGCGCCCTGCAGCATCCGCGCCGCCCCGGCCGGGATGCCTGAGTGCTTCTCAATCCGCCATCGGTCTTGTACACTGGCTCAAATTTTGGACGGATTGGCGTGCGCTGCCGAGCAGTGGGCGGCGGAAGCTCCATCCATCGGATATTCTTGGCGGAAAGAAGCGGCGGACGATGCCCAAACGGACGGACATAAAGACCATTTTGATTATCGGTTCCGGCCCGATCGTGATCGGACAGGGATGTGAATTTGACTACTCCGGCGTGCAGGCCTGCCGCGCGTTGAAGGAGGAGGGATACCGGATCGTCCTGGTCAATTCCAACCCGGCCACGATCATGACCGATCCGGAGTTCGCCGACGCCACCTACATCGAGCCGATCACCCCGGAGGCGGTGGAGAAGATTCTCGCCCGCGAACAGGCCGCCGGCACGCCGGTGGATGCCCTCCTGCCCACCCTGGGTGGCCAGACGGGGCTCAATACCGGGATGGCCTGCCACGACCGGGGCATCCTCAAAAAATACAACGTCCAGATGATCGGCGCGGACCGGGAGGCGATCTTCAAAGGCGAAGACCGCCAGGTCTTCAAAGACCTCATGCTCTCCATCGGTCTGGAGGTGCCGCGCAGCGGCGTCGTCCACAACATGGATGAAGCGCGCAAGGTGCTGGCCGACATCGGCCTGCCGCTGATCATCCGCCCGGCCTTCACCCTCGGCGGCAGCGGGGGGGGTATCGCCTACAACGTCGAGGAATTTGAAACCATCGTTCAGCGCGGGCTGGACGCCTCCCCCGTCACCGAAGTCCTCATCGAGCAGTCGGTTCTGGGGTGGAAGGAATACGAGCTGGAGGTGATGCGCGACAAGAACGACAACGTCGTCATCATCTGCTCGATCGAAAACATCGACCCGATGGGCGTCCACACGGGCGATTCCATCACCGTCGCCCCGATCCAGACGCTGACCGACAAGGAATATCAGCGGATGCGCGATGCGGCCATCGCGGTCATCCGCGCTGTCGGCGTGGAAACGGGCGGCTCCAACATCCAGTTCGCCGTCAATCCCCAGACCGGCGCGATGGTGGTGGTCGAGATGAACCCGCGCGTCAGCCGCTCCAGCGCCCTGGCGAGCAAGGCGACCGGCTTTCCCATCGCCAAGATCGCCGCCAAATTGGCGGTCGGATACACGCTGGATGAACTGGCCAACGACATCACCTCCCTCAAGGGACCGGACGGGAAATACCAGAGCCACACCTCGGCCTGTTTCGAGCCGACCATTGACTACTGCGTCATCAAAATCCCCCGCTGGACGTTTGAAAAATTCCCCGATGCCGATGAAACCCTCACCACGCAGATGAAGAGCGTCGGTGAAGGGATGGCCATCGGGCGCACCTTCAAGGAAGCGCTGCAGAAGGGGATCCGCTCGATGGAGGTGAAGCGGATGGGGTTTGGGCTCGATCGGTACGACAAGTGGTTGAATGCCGAACGAAAAGGCACGGAGGCGCGAGGACAGGAAGGAACGAAGGAGGAATTGCCGCCGACGGCCCGGGCGCAGGGGGACAAGGATGACAGCGACAAGACCACGCAGGGGGAGTCGTTGGATGGGGAGTGGCCCATCCCCGAGGAAAAACTGCGCCGCAAGCTGGCCGTCCCCTCCCAGGGGCGGTTCTACTATCTGCGCTATGCGATGAAGATGGGGTGGTCGGTTGAAAAAATTCATGAGCTGACCCGGATCGACCCGTGGTTCCTGGCGCAGATGAAGCAACTGGTTGACTTTGAGGCGCGCCTGGCATCGGCCGGCTCGCTGGAGCAAGCGCCGCTGGAACTGCTGCGCCAGGCCAAGCAGTGGGGCTACAGCGATGTGCAACTGGCCTCGGCGTTCAACCGGAAGCCGGGGGAAATCCGGCAGTGGCTGCGCCGCAACGGCATCGCGCCGGTCTACAAGCTGGTGGACACCTGCGCCGCCGAGTTCGAGGCCGCCACGCCGTACTATTACTCTTCCTACGAAACTCCGATACACCGGCTCACGAAGGCGGTCCCGGTGAAGGGGAAGGCCACTTCATTCGTTGAGAATGTCGATCGATTGCTGGAGACCACCGAAGACGAAATCCGCCTCACCGATCGCCCCAAGGTCATCATCATCGGCGGCGGCCCCAACCGCATCGGCCAGGGGATCGAGTTCGACTACTGCTGCGTGCAGGCCGCCTTCGCCATGCGCGAGATGGACATCGAATCGGTGATGGTCAATTCCAACCCCGAAACCGTCTCCACAGACTACGACACCAGCGACCTGCTCTTCTTCGAGCCGCTGACGCATGAGGATGTGCTCAATGTGTGCGAGCGGTTGAACGGCGGCCCGTTCCGTAGGGTGGGCACTGCCCACCTTTCGCCGCCAGAGGTGGGCAATGCCCACCCTACAAATCTCGTCAAAGGCGTCATCGTCCAGTTCGGCGGCCAGACCCCGCTGAACCTGGCCAAGGGCCTGCAGGATGCCGGCGTGCCGATCCTGGGCACCAGTGTCGAGGCCATTGATGCCGCCGGCGACCGCGAGCAATTCCGGGCTTTAGTCCAGAAGCTGGGCCTGAAGCAGCCCGCCAACGGCATCACCCGCAACGTGGCCGAGGCACGGCAGGTGGCCAGGGAGATCGGCTATCCCGTCCTGGTCCGCCCCAGCTTTGTGCTGGGCGGGCGGGCGATGGAGATCGTCTCGGATGAGAACCAGCTTAATTACTACATGGCCCACGCCGTGGAGGCGGCCGCCTCGGCCGACGCCCCGATCCTGATCGACAAGTTCCTCGACAGCGCTATCGAATGCGATGTCGATTGCCTGGCCGACTATCACGAAGGCAACGCCAACCCCCGCGCCATTGTGATCGGCGTCATGGAACACATCGAGGAGGCCGGCATCCACTCCGGCGACAGCGCCTGCGCCCTGCCGCCATACTCGCTCTCCAGGAAAATCGTCGCGGAGTTGAAGCGCCAGACCCGTGCGCTGGCCGAAGCCCTGAAGGTGGCGGGGCTGATGAACGTGCAGTTCGCCATCAAAGATGGGGAAATCTATCTGATCGAGGTCAACCCCCGCGCCAGCCGCACCGTTCCCTTTGTCTCCAAGGCGACCGGCGTCTCCTGGGCCCGCGTCGCGGCCAAGGTGATGGCCGGCAAGACGCTGGATGAGCTGGATATCCAGGAGCAGCCCGATCCGAAACACACCTCCGTGAAGGAGGTCGTCTTCCCCTTCGCCAAGTTCCCCGGCGTCGATGTCATCCTCGGCCCGGAGATGCGCAGCACTGGTGAGGTGATGGGGATTGACGCCGATTTCCCCGCCGCCTTCGCCAAGGGGCAGATCGCCGCCGGGTCCAGTCTGCCGACCGAGGGGACCGTCTTCATCAGTGTCCGCGACGCCGACAAGCAGGCGATCATCCCGGTGGCCCGGATGCTGGTGGAGTGCGGCTTCCAGCTGATCGCCACCGGCGGCACGCTCCAGGCCCTTCAGGCGGCCGACGTGCCGGCCGAACGCATCAGTAAACTGGCCGAGGGACGGCCCAACATCCAGGACTACATCAAGAACAACCAGGTCCAGCTTATCATCAACACCCCGACCAAAAAGGGACCGACCACGGATGAGGGGAAAATCCGCGCGATGTCCGTCCTGAGCCGGGTGCCGATCGTCACCACCCTGGCCGGCGCCAATGCCGCGGCCCGGGCCATTCAGTCCCTGCGCAAGTCCGGCTGGTCCGTCCAGCCGCTTCAGGCCTATTTTTCATAGGGTCCGTCCTGCAGGCGGCCTCGCTGAGGCCGCGGCGGGACCATGAAGACCACGCACGGTGAACGGTCGATTGCCAGGCTTCGTGGCATTGGCACCCACCGGCTGCACGGTTAAAGTGGTGGCAGTGCCCCCTGTCCCATGAAGCCCCTCACCACGGCCGACATATCCCTTGAAGCCACCGCGCTCCGCGCCGGCGGTCGGATTCGGCCGGTACTCTTTCTATGCCTTTCGCTGGCCGGAATTGGCCTGTGGTGGCGCTATGGCGGGGCGGTCCACTTCGAGCCGGCCCGGCTGGTGGCTCTGCTGGTCCTGGCGCTTCTCTACGCCGTCCCAAGTTCCCGCCAGGCGCTCCTGGCAGCGATGGATTGGCTCAATCACGCCACCCCCAGGCGCCAGGCGCTGGTCTTCGGCGCG
>JBIQLO010000034.1:0-25485 GCA_044464175.1 Planctomycetaceae bacterium
AGGGGCGATAATTCTTTTTTTCACGAAGTTTTTTGCCTGATTTGGCGCTGCGCGGTTTGTCGCCAAAGTGCGCAGCGCGGGGTCAGCGAAGAGCGCCTACAGTTCGGTTAGGCAGCCATCTTGCGTACGAGTCAGCGGGGACGCTGAGATCGTGGGACATGTGCAGGGGTATGCAGGGATGGCCCAAAGGGGGCAAGGCGGGTGTGGGAATTGGTTGCACGCTCTGGGGGAGATGGATAGACTGCCGCACTCTAGGCAAACGGGCTTCAATCGAGGAGATGGCATGGTGAAAAACTTGGTGGTGCTGGTGACGGCGTGCGCCCTGACGCTGGGGCTTGCCGGATGCAAGAAGGGGGGGGCTTCGGGAAAAAATACGATTCCGATCGGGTTTTTCGGGGCGATGACGGGCCAGCAGGCGACGTTCGGCACGTCGAACCAGGAGGGGGTGAACCTGGCGGTCGAGCAGATCAACGCGGCCGGGGGGGTGCTGGGGAAGAAGATCGCGATTATTTCGGCCGACGATCAGTCCAACCCGACGCAGGCGGCGACGGTGGTGGAGAAACTGATCAACCGGGACGGCGTGGTGGCGTTGATCGGGGAGGTGGCCAGTTCCAACTCCCTGGCGGCCGCGCCCATCGCGCAGCAGTCGAAAATCCCGATGCTCAGCCCGGCCAGCACGAACGTGGGGGTGACGCAGGTGGGGGATTACATCTTCCGGGCGTGCTTCATCGATCCATTCCAGGGAAGCGTGATGGCACAGTTCGCCATGAAGGACCTGAACAAGAAGAAATTTGCGGTGCTGTACGATGTGAACAGCGACTACAGCAAAGGACTGCGGGATGCGTTTGAGAAGGCGGTGAAGGATCTGGGTGGACAGATCGTCGAGACGTCGGCGTACAGCCAGACGGATTCGGATTTCAAAGCGCAGCTGACGAAGATCAAGAACGCGATTCCAGATGCGATCTATGTGCCGGGGTATTACACGCAGGTGGGGCAGATCGTGCGCCAGGCGCGGGACCTGGGCATTCAGGTTCCGCTGATGGGTGGGGATGGCTGGGACAGCGAGCAGACCTTCGCCATCGCCGGGCCGGGTGTGGCGGGGTGCTATTTCACAAACCACTACTCGCCGAACGAGAAACGGCCGGCGGTGCAGAAATTTGTGGGGGCATACAAGAAGAAATACAACGGCAAAATGCCGGATGCGATGGCGATCCTGGGGTACGACGCGATGCGGCTGATGGCGGATGCGATCAAGCGGGCGGGTTCCACGGACCCCAAGGCCATCCGGGATGCGCTGGCGGCGACGAAGGATTTTCCGGGGGCCAGCGGCAGCATCACGATGGATGAAAACCGCAATGCGCAGAAGCCGATTGTGATTTTGAAGACGACGGCCACGGGGACGGAGTTTGTGAAGAGTCTGGAGCCATGATGAGGGAAGCTGGCGGTTGAGGGTTGGTAGTTGCGAGGCAAAGGGATTCTCAGCCAACCGGAAACCGCCGGTTGTCAACTGTCTACGATTCCATGCACGAATTACTGCAACAGTTGATCAACGGTCTGTCGCTCGGGGCGGTGTATGCGCTGATCGCGGTGGGGTACACGATGGTGTACGGGACGCTGCGGCTGATCAATTTTGCGCATGGAGACGTGTTCATGGTGGGGGCGATGGCGGGGCTGTATCTGTTTGCGCGGCGGCCGGGGTTGTCGCTGGATTTGTCGGCCAACGGACTGGGCTTTTTGATCGTCATGCTGGCGCTGGCGGCGGGCGCGCTGGCGGTGCTGGCATTACGGCCGGTGGTTCCGGCGTTTCGGCGGATGGGCAAGACGCCGCTGGTGACGCTGATCGTGCTGTTGCTGGTGGCGGCGGGGGCGCCACTGGTGCAGTGGCGGGCGGCCTCGCATCAACCTTCCTGGCTGGCGCTGGCGATGGTGCTGATCGGGGCGATGGCGGTCTGCTCGGCGGTGGGATTCGCGATTGAGCAACTGGCGTATCGTCCGCTGCGGAATCGGCCGCGAATCACATCGCTGATCACGGCGATCGGCATCTCGATGTTCCTGGAATTCGGGGGTCAGCATCCGGCGGTGTTCGGGCCGACGCCGCAGCCTTTTCCGGACATGCTGCCCCGGCCGGCGGCGGCGGGGCTTGGCGCAGTGAATTATCATCTGTTCGGGGTGGTCATTGACCGGGTGGACGTGCTGGTCTTTACGCTGACCATCCTGTTCATGCTGGCGCTGAGTTGGATTGTTATGCGGACGCGGGCGGGATTGGCGCTGCGGGCGGTGTCATGGCGGTTCGACACGGCGTCGCTGATGGGGGTGAACACCGACCGGATCATCAGCTATACGTTCATCATCGGCTCAGCGCTGGCGGCGGTGGGGGGGGTGTTGTGGGGAATCAAGTACAGGCAGGTGGAACCGCTGATGGGACTGATTCCGGGCTTAAAGGCGTTTATCGCGGCGGTGTTGGGGGGGATCGGGAACATCACCGGGGCGATACTGGGCGGGTTTGTGCTGGGATTGACGGAAATCCTGGTGGTGGCGTACCTGCCGCACGGGTCGCAGTACCGGGACGCGGTGGCGTTTGTGATATTGATCGTGATCCTGTTGGTGAAGCCATCGGGGTTGTTGGGGTCCAACGCGGTGGAGAAGGTGTGAGGCCCGGTTTGCGGCTGTTGGTCTGGCCAGAGATGGACGAGGATGGACCGGCGCATGCTGAGGCGGATATTCAGTGTGGCATTGTTCATCGCCGGCGCTGTGTGGGGCGTGGCGGTGGGTTTTCAGTCGAGGGGGTATGGTGATGGCCCGCCGATGGGCGCGATCTGCTCGGCGGTTCCAGCGGTTGTTCTTCTGATCGCCGGTGGACTGTCCTGGCCGAAAAAGAACGATGGTAACTGAGGTTTATGTCGTTGACGGAATCCGATCATATTGAATCATCGATCGTATTCGGCCCGTCGCCGTGGGCTCGGATGCTGCGCGCCAATGCACTGGTGCCCGTTTTTTTTCTGTTGCTGATTCCGGGGTATTTTCTGTTACGGCCGGAGGTGATCGGGCTGTATTACCAGCGGGTGGTGATGCTGGTGGGGGTGAACATCATCCTGGCGGTGAGTCTTCAGCTCATCAACGGGATCAGCGGGCAGTTTTCGCTGGGGCACGCGGGATTCATGGCGGTGGGGGCGTACCTGGCGGCGTATCCGTCGAAGATTTTTTCCAATGACGTGACCAGTCCGGCGGCGGTGCTGGCGTTCTACATCGCGCTGGCGGTGGTGCTCGCGATTGCGGCGGGGGTGCTGGCGCTGATTTTCGCGGGCATCCGCAAATCGGCGGCAGCGGGGCCGGCGGCGCCATCGATCCTGTTCATCGGGCTGATGATCTGGTTCTTGACGGACATCGCGCTGGCCGCCCGGCCGGGGGCGAAATGGTATCTGCTGCCCTTTTCCAGCGGGATTGTGGGGCTGACGGCGTTGTTCCATACCCTCATCGCGGCGCTGATGCCGGCAGCGCACGCGCTGGACGGATGCCTTGCCCCGTGGCTGAGCGGGCCGATCTGCTTTTTGATCCTGTTGATCGGGGGCGGGCTGTGCGCGGCGGTGGCGGGGCTGATTGTGGGGCTGCCGACGCTACGGCTGCGGGGGGACTATCTGGCGATTGCCACGCTGGGATTCGGGGAGATCATTCGCGTGGCGATCAACAACGCCGATGCCCTGGGCGGGGCAACGGGATTTCGCGGGATGCCGAGGTATACGAATTCTGCGTGGCTGTACGGCGGGGTGATCGTGAGCATCCTGGTGGTATGGCGGATCACCCACTCGGCCCAGGGGCGGGCACTGGCGGCGGTGCGGGAGGATGAAATTGCCTCGGCGGCGGTGGGGATTTCGACAACCCGCGCGAAGGTGTTTGCCTTTGTGGTGGGGGCGTTTCTGGCGGGGGTGGCGGGGGCGCTGTGGGCGCACTCTACGACGCTGCTGCATCCGAGCGAGTATGGGTTCATGCGGTCGGTGGAGCTGGTGGTGATCGTGACACTGGCGGGGCTGGGGAGTATCAGCGGAGCGGTGGTGGCGGCGGTGATCCTGACGGTCCTGCCCGAAGCGCTGCGGGAATATGACCAGTATCGGATGATCCTGTATGCGCTGCTGCTGATTCTGATGATGCTGCTGCGGCCGCAGGGGTTGCTGGGAATGCGGGAACTGTGGCCGACGCGGCGACGAATTCCGCCTCGCCCGAAGTTGCCCAACGAGGCGACCGCGCCGGTGGTGGAGGTGTAGGCATGCTTCTGGAGATCCACAATCTCTGCGTCACGTTCGGGGGACTCAAGGCGCTGTCGGATTTCAATTTTTCGCTGGAACAGGGGCAGCTGGTGGGGCTGATCGGGCCGAACGGGGCGGGGAAGACGACGGCGTTCAATCTGGCGACGGGGCTGTATGCGCCCACGTCGGGGGAGATTGAGTTCGATGGGCGACGGATTGACGGACTGCCGGTGCATCAGATCAACCGGCTGGGAATTGCACGGACGTTTCAGAATATCCGCCTGTTTTCGGGGCTGTCGGTGCTGGAGAACGTGCTGATCGGGATGAACCAGCGGGTGAGCCATGGGGTATGGGGGACACTGGTGCGGTCGGTGCGGCATCAGCGGGAGGAGGCGGCGTACGTGGAGCAATCCATGGATCTGCTGGAGACGCTGGGGCTGGTGCATTGCGTTCACGAGCGGGCCTCGAGCCTGCCGTATGGGGACCAGCGGCGGCTGGAGATCGCCCGGGCGCTGGCGACGCGGCCGCGCGTGCTGCTGCTGGATGAGCCGGCGGCGGGGATGAACCCGCAGGAGAAGATGGGGCTGATGCACCTGATCCGCTTTATCCGGGAGCGGTTTGAGGTGGGGATCTGGCTGATCGAGCATGATATGAAGCTGGTGATGAGCGTCTGCGAGCGAATCACGGTGCTGGACCATGGGGAGACAATCGCCGTGGGGACGCCGGAGCAGGTGCGGAACAACCCGAAAGTGATCGAGGCGTACCTGGGGGAGTCGGTGGAGGCGGCGTAAGCCGGATTGCCGATTCCGCTCCGGCCGGGGGTTTTTCAAATTGACGGTTTCTTTCCCTTCATGCGTTAATGGGGCCAGTTCAGGCGGGATGTGACATGAACAGCGAAACCATAAAGCAACTGCCGGCCCTGCCGGCGCGTCCAGAGGATGGGCACAAGGGGACGTTCGGGCGAGTGCTGGTGGTGGGAGGGCACGAGGCGATGATCGGCGCGCCCGTGCTGGCCGGAACGGCGGCGTTGCGGATGGGATCGGGCCTGGTGCAGATCGCAGTGGCGAAGTCAATCCTGGCGGCCTGCCTGTCGATTACGCCGGAGTTGATCGGGCTGGGGCTGGGGGAAGGGGAGATGGATGGGTTGATGGAGGCGGCTGAAGCGGCCGATGCGGTGATCGTGGGACCGGGGCTGGGGCAGAGCCGTGCGGCGGGGGAGCGATTGGGGCGGCTGATTCAACTGAAGCGCCCGATGGTGATTGATGCCGACGCGCTGAATCTGATTGCGGGGATGGAGCGGTGGCCTGAGGGATTTAAGGCCCAGGCGGTCCTGACGCCGCATCCGGGGGAGATGAAGCGGCTGGGGGCGCTGTTTGGGCGACAGGAGGTGCCTTCGGATGCGGCGGGGCGCCTCGCCATCGCCCGGGAAGCGGCCCAGGCGTTCGGGCAGGTGGTGGTTCTGAAGGGGAGGCGGACGGTGGTGACGGATGGGGGGCGGGTTTATGTCAACATGACGGGGGATGTCACGCTGGCCAAGGCGGGGACGGGGGATGTGCTCAGCGGCATTATCGGAAGCCTGCTGGGGCAGGGATTGGACCGGTTTGATGCGGCGGTGCTGGGCACGCATATTCACGGGCATGCCGGGGAGGCGGCCGGGCGTCGGTACGGGCAGCGCAGCGCGCTGGCGCGGGAAGTGATCGAGTCCATTGCCGCGGCGATTGAGCATGTGAAGGGACGGACCTGAGGTCCATGAAATAGGCTGCCTCAGTCGAGGCGGGCGATCACCGCGTCGGCGAACTGCTCGGTGGTCGCCGAGCCGCCCAGGTCGCGGGTTAGGTTGGTCGCCTCTTTCAGGACGGTGTTGTAGGCCCGCTTGATGCGCTCGGCGATGGTCTCCTCGTGAATGTGGTTGAGCATCATGACGCCGCTCATGATGCAGGCCAGCGGATTGGCGATCCCCTTGCCGGCGATGTCGGGGGCGCTGCCGTGGACGGCTTCGAAGACAGCGGCATCCTCGCCGATGTTCGCTCCCGGCACGACCCCAAGGCCGCCGACCAGTCCGGCGCACAGGTCGCTCATCAGGTCGCCGTAGAGATTTTCCATCAGCAGGATGTCAAAGCGGTTGGGGTCCTGCACGAGCTTCATGCAGCCGGCGTCGATGATCAACTCCTCATACTCGATGTTGGGATATTCCTGGTCGTGGACGCGCCGTGAGCAGCGAATGAACAGGCCGTCGGACATCTTCATGATGTTGGCCTTGTGAAAGACCGTCACTTTTTTGCGCCCGCGCTGGGTGGCATATTTGAAGGCAAACCGGGCGATCCGCAGGCAGGCGACTTCGCTGGCGACTTTGAGGCTGGTGACCACGCCGGGAACGACTTCGTTCTCGATGCCGCTGTAAAGCCCCTCGGTGTTTTCGCGCAGGACGACCAGATCGACATCCTCGTAGCGCGTGCGGACGCCGGGCATGCTGCGGACGGGGCGGACGGCGGCGTAAAGGTTCAGCGCCTGGCGCAGCTGCACGTTGACCGATTTGAAACCCTTGCCGACGGGCGTGGTCACCGGTCCCTTGAGGGCGATGCGGTGGAGCCGGATCGCCTCGAGGGTCTTTTGCGGCAGGACGTTTTCCAGTCCCTGTTCCAGCGCCGTCGCTCCGGCGGGCGCTTCGATCCACTGGACCGACAGACCGGCCGCCTCCATGACGCGACGGGCGGCGCTGGTGACCTCCGGCCCGATGCCGTCGCCGGGAATTAAAACGATCGTATGCTTGGCCATATCCCAATCTCCTTCCGAATCATCATACGGCCGGGCCCGATGGGCGTCAGCGGGCTTGCCGGGCAATCTTGAACCTGGCGCCCTGACGCCGCCGCTGTGGCCGCGGCGTCAGGGCGCCAGGCGCCGGATGTTCCATTTGCCCCGCTGGTGGAGGTATTCGAGTCGATCGTGGAGCCGGCCGGGGCGGCCCTGCCAGAACTCGATCCGACGGGGCACCAGCCGATAGCCGCCCCAGAAGTCCGGGCGGGGCACCGGCCCCTGGCCGAAACGCTCGATCAACCGGGCCTCCCGCTCTTCCAGTTCCTGGCGTGAGGCGATCACCCGGCTTTGATGGGAGGCCCATGCGCCGATCCGCGACATGAGAGGGCGCTCGTTGAAGTAGGCATCGCTTTCGCGCTGGGTCACCCGCCGGACGCGCCCCTCGATCCGCACCTGCCGCTCCAGTTTGGGCCAGAAGAAGGCCAGGGCGGCGTGCGGGTTGGCTTCCATTTGTTGTCCCTTCCGGCTGGTGTAATTGGTGTAAAAGACGAAACCGCGGGCATCAAATTCCTTGAGCAGGACGATCCGCGCCGAGGGAGCGCCGCGGGCATCGGCGGTTGCCAGGGTCATTGCGTTGGGCTCGATTTCCCCGGCCGACTCCGCGTGTTCGAACCAGATTGCGAACTGCTCCACCGGATCGCTCAAGACTTCCGTTTCCAGCAATTCTCCACGGCGATATTCCCGCCGCCGGTCGTGGATGTCGTGCTCAATGCAGGCGTGTTCCGGCCGCCCCTCATGCGATGGTTGTTGATTCATAGGCCCACCAGCCGCTTACCGTACCGGACGGGGTGGGCTCCGTCCAGACGATCTTGATTCGGAAGACTGCGTTGAAAGATGCCTTCCCGGCACTCTATTCGCCGCGGCGGCCCTGTTTTGTAGTGGTGCTGAGTTTGACTTCCCCCGCATTGGCCATGAAAATCAGCAGACAAGCACAAACTGTGAAGCAGGACCGGGCGCCCACGCGTGCGCCGCCATCCAAGGAGATGAAGTTCATGGCCCGAACCGTCAAGAAGCATGTCGCCGCCCTCGCCGTCGCCGCCGCAGTTGCGCTGGGTCTTTCGGGCACAGGGGTTCGCGCCGCAGACACGGACTCCCATGCGTCCGAACTCGCCCATCTGGAGAAGGCGGCCCAGGCGACGGATGCCAAACCGGGCGATCTGGCCCGCAACAAGGCGGCGCTGGGCCAGTTCCGATGGGACGAGGCCAAGGCCCTGCTGGACCAGGCCGTTGAGCAGCAACTGGCCAACGAGCGCACGGTGGCCCGCATCCGCCGATTGGGTCAATCGCTGAACTGGAGCAATCTGGCGGTGGCGGGATTGAGCCATTCCGATCCGAAGCAGGCGTTGGCCCATTTCGACCAGCAGATTGCCGCCATCCGGGGCGATGGGGAAAGCGCCACCTGGTCGGCCGAGAAAGGGGCCAAACTGCCGACGCTCAGCGCGCTGAAGCAGCAGATTTCGAATCTGGAAGGGGATGTCTCCAAGCGACAGGCCGAGATTCAGTCGCTGACCCGCCAGCGAGACCAGCTTAGTGGTCAGGCGGACCAACTGGCGGCCAAATCGGAAAAGGAGAAGGGGCGTCAATCCGTGGAGGATTTCAAGAAGGCCTCCGATCTGCGCAAGAAGGCGGCGGATGTGCAGCGGCAGGTTGACCTGGCGACGTCCAGGCTGACGCCTCGGCAGCAGGATTTGGCGCTGGCCAAGGCACAGCGTCAGGCGATTGAGAAGGGAATCACGCAGCTTGAGCAAGAGCGTGCGGCGCTGGCGGCGCAGTGGGATGCGATTCAGAAGGAGATTCAGGCCCAGCAGCAGTCTGCCAAAAAAGTGTATCAGCAATCGGGCGGCCATGAGGAGGATACGATCGCGGCGCAGATTGCAGAATTGAACAAAGGACTGGAGAAGGTGGATCAGCTGCGCCAGGCGGCGGTTGAAAGTCTGGAGAAGGCATCCACGCAATTTACCGGGGCCGCCAACACAGCCCAGAATCTCTTGAACCAATTGCGGGCGCAGGCATCGGCGGGCGGAGAGATGTCGGAGGCGGAAAAGACGCTTCAGTCGGTTTTGAGTCCCCAGACATACCTGCTGCAGAAGGCGGCGGTGACGGCATCGCTGGCGGAGGTGAAGGGGGCCAAGGCGGCCGCGTTGCGGCATCGGATTGAGTTGACGGATTTTCTGACGCCCATTTTGAAGAAGGCGTCGGTTTCAGTGCCGAAATCGTTGGGTGATCCGTCCAAGCTGAAGTCCGAAGCCCAGGCCGCGCAGAAGGAGGCGGACAAGGCGTTTGCCGAGACCGAGCAGATGCTCAAGCAGTTTGGCTCGGGCGATGTCGGCAAGAGCGCGACGGTTCTGCACATTCTGACCCTTTATAACTGGTCGCAGCTGGCGGCCGGGGCGGGGGACGCCAAGAACGCGGCGTCGCGACTGCAGGCGGCCAAAGCGCTGGCGGACAACGCGGCCCGGAACAACGTGCCGCTGCCGCCCTTGCCGTCGGAGATCACCCCCGCACCCGCCGCGGCGGCGCCAGCGACGAAGCCGGCATGAGGTTAAGGGCGGATTTGACTCCTCTGGTCGCTGGCCTAAAATTGTTTAGCTTTCGACACCGGGGGCGATCGGTTTCGACCGGATGGCTACGGTGGCGGTGGCATGCCGAGGACGCTCGTTGGCCTCGTTAAACATCGAGCAACACTATAACTGCCAACAGTGATGTTGCAGGTCGGATTGGCTTTGCCTCTCCGATGGCCATGGCCGCCTAATTAAAGGCAGCCTCGGCACGGCGAATTGATCGCGATTCGTCGGCCGCAAAACAGCGATCTGGTCCCCCGGCTCGGCCGTTGGTCGAGGGATGAGATTCAGACGGCTGGGTGAGGTCGAAGGGTGTCGATGCCCGTCGGTTTCATCGAGATTAAAACACCGACTAAGCATGTAGAGGCCGTCATTCGGGTGATCTCGGGACGGGGGTTCGATTCCCCCCGCCTCCAAATTTTTATCCCCGACGGGAAACCGTCGGGGATTTTTTATTTGGCCGAGGCGTGCCAGCGGCGCAGGAGGAGGTGGGCGGCGGTCTGGACGGCCAGAAAGAGGATCAGGCCCAGGAGGGAGGCGAGGAGGACGGCGGCGAAGACCAGGGGGGTTTGGAAATTGCGGTTGGCCGAAAGGATCAGGACGCCGAGGCCGGCGTTGGGGCCGAGGACGCCGGCGACGAATTCGCCGACGATAGCGCCGATGACGGCCAGGCCGGCGGCGATGCGCAGGCCGGTGAGGATGTCGGGCAGGGCGTGGGGGAGGCGGAGCTTGAAGAGGGTGGCCGGAGGGGAAGCGCCGTAGAGGCGGAAGAGGTCTCGCAGGGCCGGATCGACCGATCGCATGCCGCTGAAGGTGTTGGCGATTACGGGAAAGAGAGAGACGATGAAGGCACTGATGGCGACGGAGGGAAGGCCGGGGCCGAACCAGAGGACCAGCAGCGGGGCGACGGCGACGAGAGGGACGGTCTGGAGAAAGATGGTGAAGGGATAGACGGAGCGTTCGATCCAGCGGGCCGAGGCCAGGAGCATGCCGCAGGCGATGCCGACCAGGAGGCTAGCCGCGAAGCCGATCAGGGCGGATTGCGCGGTAGTCCAGGTGGCGGCGGCCAAGGCGTCGGCGCGCTGAAAGGCGACGCGGGCGACAACCGACGGGGCGGGCACTTCCCACCGGGGGATATGGAATGCGCGGACGATGATTTCCCATGTGGCAAGGATGAGGAGGAGGGTCAGGATTGGGAGAAAAATGGAAAATGGAAAATGGAAATTGGAGGAAGCAGGGAGTCGGCTTGCTTTTTCTTCGCTGCCAATTTCCAAGTTCGTTTCTACTTTTTCCATCTTTCATCCCTCCAGGGCTTTATACAGGATGCGCATCTGGGCGGCGTAGGCGGGTTCGCCGCGCAGGGCCGGCTCCCGCGGCTGGGGCAGGTCCAGGAGGTGGTCCAGGATGATTCGGGCCGGGCGCGGGGAGAAGACGATGGTCCGCTGGGCGAGAAAGGCTGCTTCGGCGATGGAGTGGGTGACGAACAGGACGGTCATCCGCCGTCGTCGCCAGAGGTCGTGCAACTGTTGGTCCAGGGCGTGGCGCGTCAGCTCATCCAGCGCGGCGAAGGGCTCATCCAGCAGGAGCAGTTTCGGATCAGTGACCAGAGCGCGGGCCAGAGAGGCCCGCATGCGCATGCCGCCGGAGAGCTGGGCGGGATAGTGCCGTGCAAAGTCCCCCAATCCGACCTGATCCAAAGTTTCCTGGGCCAGCCGAAGGCGCTGGCGCCGGGGAAGGCCTCGCAACTCCAGCGGGAGGGCGACGTTCCTGAGGATGTTGCGCCAGGGCATCAGGTGAGGTTCCTGAAAGACGTAGGCAACATCGTGCCGTCCCTGGCGGGTTGGAGGGGCGCCATCCAGCAGCACCTGGCCGGTTGTGGGGCGATCCAGCCCGGCGATTAGGCGCAGGAGGGTGCTTTTGCCGCAGCCGCTTGGGCCCAGAAGGGCGGTGAACTGGCCGGGTTCGATCTCGAAGTTGACGTGGTCGACGGCGCGGAGGTCTCCTTCAAAGGTGCGCGTCACATCATTGAGGCGGATGCGCAGGGCGGAAGTTGGCTGGATGGTCCGGATCACGAATGGGGCTGTCGTCTATACCGCCGCGGCCGCGCCCAGCAGACGCTGGGTGAGCCGCTGGCGGGCTTCGTTGGGGGAAAATCGGGCACTGAGAATCTGAACCGATTGCAGGCCGCGCACGGTGGAGAGGAGGAAGTCGCAGTTTTCCAGCAATTCGCCCCAGCGTTCATCGTCGGTGGCCGAGGCGTCGAGCAGGGGATTGACCAGTTCCTCGCCCAGGCAGAAGGCGCGCAGTCGGGTTCGGCGCTCCAGGCCGATTCGTTCATCGCCGAGAATGCGCGCCAGGCGGTGGGGAGAGGGGGCAATGCGAACGCTGCCGACGGGGGGACGGGGGTCTTCGTCGAGTTTCTGGGCTTCAGAGAGGGCAAAACGCCCCATGCCGTGGACATCGCTCAGGTGGTGCATCGCGCCGATCAGTTCACCCTCAAGCAGGGGGCCGTCCAGGCGGAGAACCAATCGCCGGCGGGGTTCGCAGAGGGCCAGGATCAATTCGGGAATAAGGCGGCGAATCTGTCCCTGGCGAAAGGCCGGATCGAGAGGGCGGTTCTGCTCATCCTGCTCGAGGATCAGCAGTTCGTAGGCGTGGGTGCCGGCGGACCATGTGTGGTCGATGCCGCCGGCCAAATCATGGGTTTCCCATCCCGTCAGCGCCTCGGCGCCGGCCGGATCAAACTGGTTGATGCGTAGAATCATGATTTCTCCCGGATGCGGTCAGTCTGGCGGAAATGGAGGATAAATCAAGGGGCGGGAGATGGTGCAAATGGGTTCGTTCGGAAATACAGCGATCTGGGTTTGACGGAGGTGGATCGGGGATTCTGATGCGCCAGAGGGGTTTTGAGGTGGATTTGGGATGGGTTGGAATGGGTTCGTTTGTCGAAGGAAGCGATGGAGGGACGAAGGAACGCGGCGACGATGAGGGGGATGAGGTTGGGCATGGGGAAGGGTGAAGTTGATGATGGGGTAGTATAGCATGTGTTCGGGGTTTGTCAAGGAAAATCCGGGTGGAGCCTGCTCATTGGAAAAGCCCCTTGCCGGTCTCCCTCAGCGCATCGGGCTTGAGATCAGCCCAGGTCCATTTTGATGACGCCGCGCTGTCGTTTGACGGCGATGACGCGCTGTTTGAGGGATTCAAAGAGCTGACGGGGATGGGGGAGGCCACGAAGCTCCAGATCGGGGGTGGATTCATCCTTGGAGAGGACGCTGATGGTGCCGACACGGAGGATGCGCTCCAGGAGGGATTGGCGGAAGCGCAGGTCGTCGACGTGCCACAGCTCCATCGTCTCAATCCGCTTGGTCAGGATGCCGTGCTCAAAGTCGATGCGGTAGTTGGTGATGCGGTAGCGGAGGGTCTTGAGCCACAGCGGCAGGGAAAAGGGGAGGAAAAGGCCGACGATCCAGAAGAGGGCCATCAGCCACCAGGGCCAGTTCCAGTTCCAGATCAGGGGAGCGAAGCCAATGAAGATGAGGGCCAAGCCAATAAGGATGAGGATGGACAGAGCAGGCCACTCGGCGCGCAGGAGGGGGGAGCCGTCGAAGTAAACCTCCTCCTCATCGTCGGCGGGGCGGTGGGGCATCGCCGGAGCGGGGGGCGGGGCCAGGGGATCGGAAGGATTGATGGGCTGGCTCATGGAAACCTCGTTGTGGGTGTTCAGGCAGCGCCGGGTGGAGGCTCGAATTCCTGGGGATGGCGGGCAGTGCCCACCCTACGTTTTTTCGGCCATGGTCATCAGGCGGCTCCAGAGTTCATCGGGGACGGGCATGACGCTGAGGCGGCTCATGCGCACCAGTTCCCACTGGGCGAAGGCGGGATCGGCCTTGATCCGGGCCAGGGGGACCGGGTGTTTCAGGGGACGCAGGGGCTTGAGGTCGAAGACCGCCAGCTTTTCATCATCCTGTTTCGGATCGGGGTAGGGATCGCTGATGATGCGGGCGACGCCGATGGCGGCCCGCTCCTTGCCGGTGTGGTAGATCAGGGCTTCATCGCCCTTGCGGACCGCGCGAATGTGCTTGAGGGCCAGGGCGTTGGCCACCCCATCCCAGACGGTTTGACCGTCATGCTGGAGGTCCTTCCAAGTGTAGCAATCGGGTTCGGTTTTCAGCAGCCAGCGGGACATAGGTTTCTGGTGAAAAGGGTCGGGCCGGGAAATAACTAGGTGGCCAGTCGCGGGCCGGTCGCGGCGGCCGGGGCGGCGCCGGTTGCGCTGCCCAGGGGACGCTGGATCGTCTGGTTGATTTTGCGGAGCAGGTCCACGAATTCCACCTGCGCCAGGTTCAAGGCTTTGATTTTGATGTGGGAAGCGATCTGCATTTGCAGGCTTTCCAGTTGCTTGCGCTGAGCGTCGGTGGCGGGCATGCCCGACTGCTCCTGGCGGAGGAGCGTCTCCAACTGGCGGTCGAAATCGGACATGAGTCGCGCGGCGTCCGGGTCGTCGGTGACCGCCTTCTGGGCCTGGCGATACTTGGCGACGGCGGGGTGCTGCGCGACCATCTGCCCCAATTTTTCGGCCGCATCCATGATTTCCTGCGTTTCAACGGGCATCTCGCTCCTTGTTAAACCAGCCACTATAATCGGAGCCTCGCCCGCGTCCAGTAGGGATTTTTTTATGGAAGCCAACCGTTACCACCGCCAGATGCTCCTGCCGTCCTTTGGGCCCGAGGGTCAGTCGCGGCTGGCGCGGGCGCGGGTGGTCCTGGTGGGGTGTGGGGCATTAGGGGGCGTCATCGCGGAACAACTGGTGCGGGCGGGGGTGGGGCGGCTGCGGCTGATCGACCGGGATATTGTGGAATGGACGAACCTGCAGCGGCAGGTGCTGTTTGAGGAGGAGGATGCCCGCAAGGGAACGCCCAAGGCGGTGGCGGCGGCCGAGAGGCTGGGGCGGATCAACTCAGAGGCGCAGGTTGAGCCGGTGGTGGCGGATTTGCATGGGGGGAATGTCGAAGCGTTGATCGTGGGCGGTTGGCCGTCGGCGGAACAGGCAAACGCCGATACTCAGTCGCCAACGGCCAACTTGATCCTGGACGGTACGGACAACGCCGAGACACGCTACCTGCTGAACGATGTGGCGGTGAAGGAGGGCATTGCCTGGATATACGGGGCGTGTATCGGGACTGAAGGGCGAACGATGCTTGTGCGGCCGGGGGTCACCCCTTGCCTGCGATGCCTGTTTCCCGATCCGCCGGCGCCGGGAGAATTGCCGACCTGCGATACGGCGGGGGTGCTGGGGCCGGCGGCGGCGGTGGTGGCATCGCTGCAGGCGGCGGCAGCGCTGCGGCTGCTCACCGGGGATGAGACGCATGGGGGGACGCTGGTGACGCTGGATGTCTGGCGGCCCCGGTTTCACGTCCTGTCGTGCGCGGACGACCGGCGGGCGGATTGCCCAACGTGCGGGCGGCGGCAGTTTGAATTTCTGAATCGGCCCCATGGCGGGGGGACCGCGCGGCTGTGCGGGCGGGATGCGGTGCAGATTCAGGGAGAAGGGCGGACGGATTTGGGGCGATCGGCAGACCGGCTGGCGGGGGTGGGGGCGGTGGAGCGGACGCGCTATTTTGTCCGCTGCCGGCTGGAGGAGGGGATTGTGTTGACGCTCTTTGCCGATGGACGGGCGATTATCCAGGGGACGGGGGATGTGGGGCGGGCGCGGTCGATTTACGCACGGTTTGTGGGGGTGTAGGGGCGGATTGGTGCGAGCGGAATCCCCTCTGCCTGCTCTCCCCCGCAGCACATTGCGGGGGAGGAAAATTTCCCGCCGCTTCAGGTGACCGGTTTACCCATCTGGACCAACCAGCGGAAATGGGAGGCGATGGCGGAGAAGATGGAGCGGTGGGCCGAGTAGCGGATGCCAAATTCCTTGCAGGTCTCCTCCACCACCTTGGAGAGGGCGGGATAGTGAACGTGGCAGATTTTGTGGAGCAGGTGGTGCTCGATCTGGAAGTTCAAGCCGCCGAGGAACCAGCAGAGAATCGGATTGCGGCGGGAGAAATTGACGGTGGTGAGCACCTGATGGACGGCCCAGTCGGTGCCCATGCGCTCCCCCTGGGGCGTGGGGACGGGGGCGGGAAACTCAGCCTCACCGACGCAATGAGCCAGTTGGAAGACGACGCTCAGGACGATGCCGCTGACGAAACTGGCCAGAATGTAGACGCCGAGCACGGCCCACCAGGGGTGGAGCAGTAAGGGGATGCCGAATGCCATGAGAAAGAAGGTGGCCTTGCCGCCGATGAAGATGAGCAGGTCGCCGCCGCGCGGTCGGGTGATTTTATGGTCACCGATCCGGCCGGTGGCGATGTTGTAGAAATCATCATAAAAGTGCCACTTGATGGCCAGGAAGCCGTAGAGCAGCCACATATAGACGCATTGAAGGCGGTGGAACCAGAGCCGCTTCTGCTGGGGGGTGAGGCGGGCGAGGATGCCAACGTCGATGTCGTCGTCGTGGCCGTCCACGTTGGGGAAGGTGTGGTGGATGGCATTGTGCTTCCAGTCCCAGATGTAGGAACTGCCGCCCATGAGATCCAGCGTCATGGCCATGATCTTGTTGATCCAGGAGCGCTCTGAGTAGGACTTGTGGCCGCCGTCATGCTGGATGTTGAAGCCGATGGCGGCGATGGCGACGCCCAGGACCGTGGCCAGGGGAATGACGGTCCACCAGCTTGTGGCAACGAACAGGAGCAGGAGATAGGCCGCGGCGAACCAGGCTAAGATGGTGGCGGTCTTGAAGTACATCTGGGGGCAATCGCGGCGGCGGTGGCCGGTCTGCTCGAAGTAGGCGTCGACGCGGCGGCGGAGTTCGGTGAGGAACCCTTCATTTCGGCTGAATTTAAGGCTGTTATGGCGTGCGGCAGGGGTGGGGGTGGAGGAAGAGACTGCGGGCGTGCTTTGCGGCATGCAATGCTCCTTTGGTATGGCGGGCCAATCCGTTGCGCCATTGTGTCGCCCCAGCACGGTGCAGGGGGCCGGACCAAAAGAGCAGGCGGGAATGAACGACGCCCCACTATAGGCGTGGGGCCGGCGGGAATCCAGCGCTGGGGAATGGCGGCTTGCCCAGTGGGCGCGGGAAGCAAAAGTCGCTATTTTTGTCGCGCAGGATAGTTGGAGATCCGGTTCATTGAAGCAGCGGAGAAAAGGGAAGAGGGAAAAATTGCGGAGCGGGCGGCTTGATGTTTTCCTACTTCCCTGTAGTATTACTAGGAATTCATGGTGGGACTTGTAGCACCACAACCTGCGGTTCGGCATGGGCACTCGGTTTTGGACCTGATCGGCAACACGCCGTTGTTGTCTTTCAAGCGCGTGGCCGAGGCGGTGGCGCCGGTGCGCGTGTATGCCAAGGCGGAGTGGTACAACCCCGGCGGCAGCGTGAAGGACCGGGCGGCGATGAACATGATCCTGGATGGCGAGCGGCGGGGGCTGCTGACGCCGGACAAGACGATCATTGACGCCACCAGCGGAAACACGGGGATCGCCTACGCCATGATTGCGGCCGAGCGGGGGTATAAGCTGGCGCTGGCGTTGCCGAAGAACGCCAGCCTGGAGCGCAAGCAATGCCTGCGGGCGTATGGGGCGGAGTTGATCCTGACCGATCCGACCGAGAGCACGGACGGGGCGCAGCGGTATGTGCGGGATCTGGTGGCGGCCAATCCCGATCGCTATTTCTATCCGGACCAGTACAACAACGATGCCAACTGGCAGGCGCACTATGAGACGACGGGGGTGGAGATCTGGCGGCAGACGGGGGGGCAGGTAACGCATTTCGTCACCGGGCTGGGGACCAGCGGCACGTTCATGGGGACGAGCCGGCGGCTGAAAGAGATGAATCCGAATATTCAGTGCATCAGCATGCAGCCCGATGCGCCGCTGCATGGGCTGGAGGGGCTCAAGCACATGCCGACGGCGCTGGTGCCGGGGATATATGAGCCTTCACTGGCGGATGACCAGATTGAAGTGGCGACGGAGGATGCGCATCGGATGGTGGTGCGGCTGGCGCGGGAGGAAGGGCTGCTGGTGGGGGTGTCCTCCGGGGCGAACCTGGTGGCGGCGCTGGAGGTGGCCAAGCGCATGAAGGAGGGGGTGGTGGTGACGATCTTCTGTGACTCGGCGGCGAAATATCTGTCGGAGCCGTTCTGGGAGGAGATCACGGCCGAGGCGGAGAACTGGCCATGATGCCACTAATTTTGAGCGAGGCATTGAAGCGCCGGATCGAGGCCGAGGGGTCGGCGGCCTACCCGCACGAGTGCTGCGGGGTGATGGTGGGGCGGGACGGCGCGGCGGGGCGAGTGGTTGAGCGGCTGGAGGCGATGGACAATGTGTGGGATGCGGCCGAGCAGCGGCGGCGATTCGCCATCGATCCGAAGGCGCTGATGCGGATTGACAGGGAGGTCGCGGCCGAAGGGAAGGTGGTGCTTGGGTTTTATCACAGCCATCCGGACCACCCGGCCCGTCCGAGCGAGACGGACCGGATGTACGGCTGGCCGTTTTACAGCTATGTAATTGTGTCGATTCAAAATCGGCAGCCGGCGGAGATGACCTGCTGGATGCTGAATGAAGAGACGGAGCAGTTTGAAGAACAATCGTTGGCCGTTGGCCGTGGGCCGTTGACCGACGATCATTGAATACAGTGTTTCGGCCCACGGCCCACGGCCCGCGGCCAACGGAAGAGAAAGGAAAACAGCCATGAGCGAGTATGCACATCCGGAGTTGCTGGTCAGCACCGATTGGGTGGCCGAGCATTTGAACGACCCGAAGGTGAAGATTGTGGAGGTGGACGTGGACACCACCTCGTACGACAAGGGGCACATCAAGAACGCGATCGGGTGGAACTGGCAGACGGACCTGAACGACCGGGTTCGCCGGGACATCGTCGATCCGCGCACGTTCGCGGAATTGTGCCGCAAGGCCGGGATCAACAACGACGACACCGTCGTGTTCTACGGGGACAACAACAACTGGTTCGCCTCCTGGGCGCTGTGGCAGTTCAAGTACCACGGGCACAAGGATGTGCGGCTGATGAACGGCGGGCGCAAGAAGTGGGAACTGGAGAAGCGCGAGCTGGTGACGGAGCGGCCCAGCTTCGAGCGCAGCAACTATTCCATTCCGGCGACCGACGAGAGCATCCGCGCTTATCGGCGGGAGGTGGAGGACGTGGTGGACAGCGGCAAGGCCAACCTGGTGGACGTGCGGTCGCCGGATGAATACACGGGCAAGGTGATCGCCCCTCCGGGCATGACCGAGACCGCGCAGCGCGGCGGGCATGTGCCGGGCGCCCGGAACATTCCCTGGTCGAAGGCGGCCAACGAAGATGGCACGTTCAAGAGCGCGGACGAGCTGCGCAAGCTCTACAGCGATGCGGGCGTGGATTTCAACAAGCCGACGATCGCCTACTGCCGCATCGGCGAGCGTTCCAGCCACACATGGTTCGTGCTCAAGTACCTGCTGGGCGTGAACAACGTGAAGAATTATGATGGGAGCTGGACCGAGTGGGGCAACCTGGTGGGCGCTCCGATCGAGACCGGCGCCGGCGTGGAGACCGCCAAGGCGGACGTGCGGTGCCAGTAATTGCAACGTTGCCAGCCGCCAGTCGCCGGAGAATACTTTCCGGCACTGGCGAGCGGCAACTGATCACTGACAACTGACGAGGAACATATGCCTCTTAAACCTCAGGGACGGATTTTCGACGACATCACCCAGACGATTGGCGGCACGCCGCTGGTGCGGTTGAATCGGCTGGTTCCCAAGGACCAGGCGACGGTGCTGGTCAAGTGTGAGTTTTTCAACCCGCTCAACAGCGTCAAGGACCGCATCGGCGTGGCGATGATCGAGGCGGCCGAGCGCGCGGGGAAGCTGGACAAGCAGACGGTGGTCGTGGAGCCGACCAGCGGGAACACGGGCATCGCCCTGGCGTTTGTGTGCGCGGCCAAGGGATACAAGCTCATTTTGACGATGCCCGAGAGCATGAGCATTGAGCGGCGGCGGCTGCTCAAGGCGTTGGGTGCGCAGGTGGTGCTGACGCCCGCGGCGGAGGGGATGAAAGGGGCGATTCAGAAGGCCGAATCCATTGCTTCGGAGCATCCCAAGAGCTTCATTCCCCAGCAGTTTTCGAATCCGGCCAATCCGGAGATTCACCGCCAGACCACGGCGGAGGAGATCTGGCAGGACACCGGCGGCAAGGTGGACATCCTGATCTCCGGCGTGGGCACCGGCGGCACGCTGACGGGCGTGGGAGAGGTGATCAAGCAGCGCAAGCCCGGTTTCCGGGTCGTGGCCGTGGAACCGACCAGTTCGCCGGTGATCAAGCAGACGCTCGAGCATCAGCCGCTGAAGCCGGGACGGCACAAGATTCAGGGGCTGGGCGCCGGCTTCGTGCCGGAGAACCTGCACACGGACGTGGTGGACGAGGTGGTGGAAATCACGGATGAGGAGTCATTCGAGTGGGCCAAACGGCTTCACAAGGAGGAGGGCATCTTCGGCGGCATCTCCAGCGGCGCGGCAGTTTGCGCGGCGGCGAAGGTGGCGGCGCGGCCGGAGAACAAGGGAAAGCTGATCGTGGCGATCCTGCCCAGCTTCGGGGAGCGGTATCTGAGCACGCCGCTGTTTGAGGAGGAGTGAGGAACAACGGATTGAAGATCTGGAAGTAGTTTCAAAGGAAGCAGTACTGAAATGGCAGAACAAAAATCAACGAACATCACCTGGCACGAGGGCAGCGTTACACGGCAGGAGCGGCAGACGCTTCTGAATCAGAAGGGCGTGACGGTCTGGATGACGGGGCTGAGCGCCTCGGGCAAATCGACCATCGCGGTCATTCTGGAGCAGATGCTGCTGCACCGGAAGAAGCACGCCTACCGGCTGGACGGGGACAACATCCGCCACGGGCTGAACAAGAACCTGGGCTTCAGCGCTGAGGACCGGGCGGAGAACATCCGTCGCATCGGCGAGGTGGCCAAGCTCTTCACCGACGCGGGGGTGATCGCCATCACCAGCTTCATCAGCCCGTACAAGCGGGACCGGGATGCGGTCCGGGCCAGCATGCAGCCGGGCGAGTTCATTGAGGTCTATGTCAAAGCCAGCCTCGCGGCGGCCGAGAAGCGCGACCCCAAGGGGCTTTACAAGAAGGCCCGCGCGGGGGAGATCAAGGGGTTCACCGGGATCGACGATCCCTATGAGGCGCCGGAGAAGGCGGAACTGGTGATCGACACCGAATCAATGGCGGCTGACGAAGCGGCCGGCCTGATTCTGGATTACCTGGAAAAGAACGGCTATCTGGCCGCCTAAGGAAGTGGGGGCGCCGAGTGCTGGGATGCGCGGAAGTTCGCGCCTGGCACTCGGCGCCCGGCACCCGGCACCCGGCACTTTCATGATTGATCTTCATTCCCACTCCACCGCTTCCGATGGAACCCTTGATCCGGCGGCGGTCGCCAAATTGGCAAAAGAATCAGGCCTGTCCGCATGGGCGTTGACCGATCATGACACCGTGGCCGGCGTTGCGGCGGCGGCGGCGGCCTCGGGGGAGCTGGGCATTGATTTTCTGCCGGGCATCGAGATCTCGGCCCAATACCGGCATCCGGGCATTCTTCACATTCTCGGCTACGGCATCGATCCAGCCAGTGCGGTGCTGACGGATTTGACGCAGCAACTGATTGCGGGGCGGGACAACCGCAATCCGAAGATCATCCGGAAATTGCAGGAACTGGGCATCGCCATCACGATGGAGGAAGTAGAGCAGGAGGCGGGGGGCGGCGTGGTGGGGCGGCCCCATATCGCGGCGATCCTGCAGCGCAAGGGGTATGTCAGCTCGATCAAGCAGGCGTTTGACCGCTATCTGGCGCCCGGCGGGGCGGCCTATTTTGACAAGGAGCGCCTGACGCCGCGGCAGGCGCTGGAGATGATCCGCCAGTCAGGCGGGCTGCCGGTGCTGGCTCATCCGGTTCAGCTTCGGACGGAAAACGACGCCCAACTGGAACGCATCGTCAAAGACCTGATGGACCTGGGGCTGGCGGGGATGGAAGTCATCCACTCCGACCATACCCCGGCGTTGGTGGAAAAGTACACGCATCTGGCCGACCGGTTTCACCTGCTCAAAACCGGAGGGAGCGATTTTCACGGAGCCAAAAAGCAGGGCATCCAGCTTGGGCGGGCCCATGGGCGCACCGTGCCCCGGGAGTACTTTGATACGCTTTGTGCTGCGCTTAAGTGATTGGGGCGGGGAGCCGGGGACAACTGCATATCTCTTCTGGCGGGGATGCACATTGGCCGGGTTTAAGCGGCCTGATGAGGCCGCAAGGGCGCGGACCATCCCGTCCACAGCCGTGAGGGCGCTGTCGTGCCGGTGGGATTTCGATTGACAGCGAAGGCGGGTCTCCTTATAACAACACTACAGTGCATTACGTCGTCCACGCCAGCTCGGTGGGGAGACGCGGGTTGAGGCCGCTCAACCTGGCACGCACCCTTCCTTTATCAAGATGCCCACGGCGGATCGGTCGATCCTCGCCGCCGGTGAAGTCAACTCCATCATCCATTTCCCGTGGAGGCTGTCATGAATCGTTCGCCCCGTTCGGGCTTCACGCTCGTGGAGCTCCTGGTCGTCATCGGGATCATCAGCGTGCTGATCGCGATGCTGTTGCCGGCGTTGAACAAGGCCCGTGAGGCGGCCAAGCAGGTGAGCTGCGCCTCCAACCTGAAGCAGATCGGGCTGGCGCTGCACATGTATGTGGATGAAAATGACGGGTGGGTGCCCAATTGGTATGTCTTCTCCGTGCCGGTGGGCTCCGGCGCAACCTGGCAGGAGAAGTATTACGCCAAGCCGTTCTGGTTCATGGCGCTGGCGCCTTACACGGCGAATCGCTACAGCCTGTGGGCCTGTCCGGCCTCGTCCGGGAATCAGGTTTCCACGCTGCGAAACCTGACCGATGGGCGCGATCCGTATGGCCTGGACGGGACGGGCAGCCATGCTTTGGGGGGGACGATGGTTCACAGCATGACCATCGGCATCAATGGCCGCACGTTCGGCTATCCCTCGGCCGGTCCCGGGCCGTTGCGCATCAACCGCTATCAAACCTCGGAAATTATTTATGCGCTAGATGCGCCGGGGGAGCCGATCAACACGAACGGCGGACAATACCTGGGATGCACGAGTGTCTGGTCGGGCCAGGCGAGCAGTTTTCAACCTTTCCCCCGGCATTTTGGCGGAATGAACGTGCTGTTCCTCGACGGGCATGCCCAATGGGTGGCGACCAAACAGATCGAAACATGGGAAGCCAACGGCGGGCGGCCCCATTTTGTGCGGCAGTGATTCTTTGACTCGACAAATTCTCTTCCCGGAGATCCCTTTCGATGCGCTCTAATCTTGCCTGGCGGCTATGGTGTCTTCTTATCGCTTTATTGCTTAGTCCCATCACCTCGACGGCCGGCGGCCAGACCATTCATCCCCAGGCGGCCGTTCCCCTCACCCGCCAGGCTCCAACGATCGATGGTAAAATTCAGGAATCGGAATGGTCGGGCGCGCTGCGCGGCGTGGGGCTGAATCGCAGCGGCACTCTGCTAGATGACCGGCATGCCACCTTCTGGCTGGCATGCGACGGCCGGAATCTCTATCTCGCCTTGCGGTCGGAATTGCCGCCCGGCGGGCAGATTCTGAACCGCGTCAAGGCCAGCAAGGACCGGGACCAGATTCTGGTCACCCGGGATGACTGCATCGAACTGTGGATCGATCCGCATCGGGGCAAGACCACGGGGGACCAGCGCTACTTTCAGATCATCACCAACGCCAACGGCGCGCTGTACGATGTGGCGTTCGATCCGGCCAGCCCGCAGCAGAAGATGAACACCGCCTGGCGCGTCGATTGGCATTATGCCAGTGCCGTTGTGGAGAACCACTGGGAGGTGGAGCTGGCGATTCCCCTGGCGTCGCTGGGGGCGACGGCGGCGGACCTGGATCACCCCTGGGGCTTTCGCATCGTCCGCAACTGGAAGAACCCCAACGCGCAGGCCGACTGGTCGCCGCGTAACACCGCGTTCGAAAATCGCGACGGCATGGCGTTTGTGACCTGGCTGAAGCAGGGGCCGCTGGTGCGGATGATGGGCCTGCGGCCGGATGATGCCGCCGGGACGACGTTAAAACTGCAACTGTCCAACCCGAGCGAGCAGGCGCAGGCGGTCAAGCTGAAGGTGAATTACCGCTCGGCCCAGAACAATGATCGCAACAGCGAACAGGTGTATCAACTCGCCCCCGGCGCGACACAGGAATTTGCGTTGGAGGACAAGACGCTCTCCGGCGATGCGGATGTGACCCTCACGGCCACGGATGCAAGCGGGGAGGCGGTCTATTTGGCGCGGCGGATGCAATGGCATCTGCAGCGGCCACAGCGCGTCTGGACGACGCTGGCGTCGGCCGCCCGGGCGGTTTCGCTGGATATCGCATATTATCCCTCCTTCCAGAAGCTCAAGGCCCGGCTGGATGTCAGCGGCCTGAAACAGGCGGGGCAGGTCCGCAGCGCGCGGGTCGCCATTCTGGCGTCCAAGACACACCAAACCATCATCGAGGCCTCGTTTCCCTCCTTCAAGGAGGGGCAGAGTGAAGTGGTGGTGGATCTGCCTTCGCTGGCGGAGGGGACGTATGAGGTTGCGGCCATGCTTCAGGGGGAGGGAGTCCCCACGGCGCCGATCACGCGCTCTTTCGTGCGAGAAAAGTTCGAGTGGGAGGGGAACACCATCGGCATCAGCGATGAGGTCATTCCTCCCTTCACGCCGCTGAAGGTGCAGGGAAAGGCCGTGGAGGCGGTGCTTCGACGGCACGAGATGAATGATGCGGGGCTGTGGGATCAGGTTGAGAGTGAAAACCGGCCGATTTTGGCCGCCCCCATGCGTTTTGAGGTACAGGTGGGGGAGGGGGCGCAGGCGGTTCAAACGCAGCCGCTTCAATTCACCCGGCAGAAGCCGAATCAGGTGGCCGCGCAAACCGCCTGGCAGGCGGGGCCGATTCATGCGGCCGTTGAGGAGGTCTATGACTATGACGGGATGATGAAGCTGACCCTGCATCTCACCCAGCAGGGAAGCGAGCCGGTGCGGAAGCTGGATTTGGTCATTCCGGTTCGCGCGGATGTGGCGGAATTGATGCACATCGTCAGCGACGGCGGGACGCATTTTCAGTATGCCGGGGCGCTGCCGAAGGGGCAGGGGGTGATCTGGGAGAGCAAGAATGCCAATCATCCCGCCTCGCCGGGCACATTTGCCCCCTATGTCTGGATCGGGGATGAACGGCAGGGGATTGCCTGGTTTGCCGACAACGATCGTGACTGGCTGCTGGATGACAAGGTTTCCACCCAGACGGTGGAGCGCCAAAAGGATGGGACGGTGGTCCTGCGGGTGCATCTGGTGACCCGTCCCGCGCCGCTCAATCGGCCGCGCACGATCGTTTTTGCCCTGCAGGCCACGCCCACCAAGTCAATGCCCGAAACGCCCAAGCCGTGGCGCAGCTGGCGGTTTGCCGGCGACGGGCCGAACCTGCTGCGGGTTAACATCCTGGGCTCCGGATATGCCTGGGGCAATTATGGCACCTGTTATGACCTGTATCCGCGCGACCGGGATTTCAGCATCTACGATCTGTTCTACAAGACGCGGCTGAGCGGGAAGATCGACCAGAAGGCGGTGGATGCGTGGCTGGCCGGGTATCAGGATGTGGACGCGGCGGCCCGGAAGAAATACCGCGTTGAGGTGATGTGGGGGATGCGAATCATGCAGGGGAGCCGGCCTGACGAAATCACGCTTCCCTACACCAATGCCCGCGGGGTGAACTTCGGCTCGGAGTTTCAGAC
>JBIQLO010000035.1:0-25306 GCA_044464175.1 Planctomycetaceae bacterium
TCTTTTTTTCACGAAGTTTTTTGCCTGATTTTGCGCTGCGCGTTTTGGCGCAAAAGGGCGCAGCGCGGGGGGTGGGGAGCGCGTTTTTTGCGCTTCCCCTTTACATTTTCAAATCAATTGCTAGAAATTTTGCCCAGGGCAGAGTTCTATTTTATATCGCACATGGAGGTGCTCGCATGTCGGTTCAATCATTTACAGCAAAAGCGGCTTTGGCGGCGGCACTGGCGTTGTCCCTGGGCGGGGGCGTTGCGCTGGGGCAGGCCGATCAAACTCCGCCGGAAGTGACCAACGCCAAATACCAGTTCGCCGGCGAAGTGAACGCGAACAACGTCTTCGTCCGCAGCGGACCTGGGGAGAATTACTATCCGACGGCGAAGTTGAACAAGGGGGACCGCCTGACCGTGGTCGGGATGAAGTTCGACTGGCTGAAGGTTGTTCCACCGGAGGGGAGTTTTTCCTATGTGGCCAAGGTCCACATCGAGCGCCGTGGGGACGGGACGGTCGGGCGGGTGGCCAAGCCGGAGCTGCTGGTCAAGGCCGGCAGCAGCGAAAACACGCTGAAATACGCGGTGCAGACGAAGCTGAATCAGGGCGACGAGGTTCAGATCATCGGGGAAGAGGATGAGTATTTCAAAATCAAGCCGCCCAAGGGGGCGTACCTGTACGTCAACAAGCAGTTTGTCGATCCGGTGAAGGCGTTGAAGGGGCCGGCCGGCGGGGCCGAGGCGCCGGCCGTGACGCAGACGCCGGACCAGCCCGCCACCACTTCAAAGCAGGCGACGGCGGAGCAACCGGCAGCGCAAAGCGCGCAGGCGAATGCGACGACGCAGCCGGCGGGGCCGTCGGTGAGCGCCCGCTTTGACGAGCTGGAGGCGCAGTTCCTGACGGCCAGCAAGGAAAAGCTGTCTGATCAGCCGGTGGACAAGCTGCTCAGCGCCTATCAGGAACTTCAAAAGGCGCCGGACCTGCCGGAGTCGATGCGCCGGATCGCGGACCGCCGGGTGGCGACCCTGCAACTCCGGGCCGAAGCGTTGAAGGAGCTGGAGCAGGCCAAGGCGGAATGGGCCAAGAATGAGGCGAAGGACAAGGCCGCCATGGCCGAGCGGCAGGAGATTCAGGAGCGGCTGAAGAAGAACGAGGTCAAGTTCTACACCGCGGTGGGAACGCTGCGGACCAGCAGCATTCAGGATGGGGGGCAGACGCTGTACCGCCTGACCGATCCGGACACGGGCGCGACGGTGGTTTACCTGCGCGGTGCGGATGGGAAGATCGGGTCGATGCTGGGGCAGTTCCTGGGCGCCAAGGGAGAGATCAGCTCGGCCGGGGGCGGGATTCAGGTCTTGACGGCCACCGATGTGGAGCCGGTGGACCCGACGGAGGTGGGCAAGCGCGTGGCGGCTCGCCTGGTGCCGTCGTCCCTGATTTCCAAGACCGCCTCCAGTTCCGATCAGTAAGGAACGGCAAGGGACAAGAAAGCGGCGGGCGGATTGAATTCCGCCCGCCTTTTTTGTTGCGCAAATCGGGGCGTTTTTGAAGCAGCGACTTGGGGAAGTCTGCCTATCGGAGCGGCGGGTGAGATGCCTGTTTGATCGGTCGGGGCGTCATTCTTTCAACTGCTCCTCTTTGGCCTTGACGGTGTTGTCGCTGGTGATGACGTTGTGGCCGCCGAACTGCTTGCGGAGGGCCGCGCAGAAGCGGGCGGAGAAATTCTCCGGATCGCGGGACCCGAAGCGGGCGAAGAGGCCGGCGGCAATGACGGGGGCGGGGACGGCCTCCTCGATGGCGGCCTGCACGGTCCAGCGTCCCTCGCCGGAGTCTTCGACATATGGCTGAATGGTCTGGAGGGTGGCATCCTGGCTGAACATGCGCTCGGCCAGGGAGAGGAGCCAGGAGCGGACCACCGAGCCACGGTTCCAGACGGCCGCAATCTGATGCAGGTCGAGGGGAAAGTCACTTTTGCGAAGAATTTCAAATCCTTCGCCGTAGGCCTCCATCAGGCCGTATTCGATGCCGTTGTGAATCATTTTGACGAAATGGCCTGCGCCGTGGGGGCCGACGTGCGCCCAGCCGTCGGGGGGCGCGAGGGTATCGAAAATCGGCTTGAGGTGGTCGATGTCCCGCTTTTCTCCTCCGATCATCATGCAGTATCCCTCCTGACGGCCCCAGATGCCGCCGGAGGTGCCGACATCGAGAAAGCCGATGCCCCGATGGGCCAGAGCCGCGCCGCGCCGAAGGGAATCGCGGTAAAAGCTGTTGCCGCCGTCGATCAGAACATCTCCCCTGGAGAGCAGTTCGGCCAGTTGGGTGATGACTTGCTCGGTGGGGTCGCCGGCGGGGACCATGACCCAGACCGCCCTGGGCGGGGGCAGCGCCTCGACGACGGCGGCGAGTGAGGCGACGGTGCGGATGCCGGCGATGCCCTGCAGGTCGGGGTTGGGATCGGGGGCGTAACCGACGACCTCGTGGCCTCCTTTTACCTGTCCATCCAGCGATCCGACCACCAGGCGCAACGCCATGTTGCCGCCCATTTTGCCCAGTCCGATGAATCCGATTTTCATGGATTGATCGTAGAGGGGGCGGTCGGGGCGCGCCAGCGCGAAAAATTCCCCGGGGGATTGCCCCTCAATGGATCACGCCGCGACCGACGCGATGGGGAACGGATTCCCCGGTGAGGTCTTCGGTACTCTGGGTCATTCCGGCTCCGCCGCCGGTCATGGGCAGGCGGGCGGGCGTTGGAGGAGCCGGCTGGGAGGAACGGCCGGCGGCGGCGTGCGGCAGTGCCGTGGAGAAGGGCAACTCCCGCAGCAACCGGTAGCTCAGGTATCCGACGCCCCCAAGAATCACGAGTTTGACGAACGACATCATGGACTCCTATCCAGCAATATCCGGATGGTAGCCGGAGGCGTGGGGCGGCGTCTGCGCGGAAATTCATGAGCCGCCGAATCCGAATCGCCCCATTGCCACCGTGGCGGGGTCTTGGTTATTCTCCAGCGATTCCAACAGGAGCCCTCATGAAAGCGATTCGCATCCACCAGTTCGGCGGTCCTGACGTGTTGAAACTGGAAGATGTCGCCGATCCCACGGCCGGTCCGGGACAGGTTGTGGTGAAGGCGCATGCCATCGGCGTCAATCCGGTGGACACTTATATCCGCGCCGGCAACTACGGCGCGCGGACCTTTCCCCTCACGCCCGGATCGGATGCGGCGGGGGTGGTTGAATCGGTGGGCCCAGACGTCACGGGGCTGAAGGCGGGAGATCGCGTTTACATCTACGGGACGCTCAGCGGGGCGTATGCCGAAAAGATCCTTTGCAAGCAGGAGCAGGTGCATCGGCTGCCGGACAACATTGACTTTGACCAGGGGGCTGCCCTTGGGGTGCCCTATGGCACCGCTTACTACGGCTTGTTTTATCGGGCGCGCATTCAGGCGGGTGAATGGCTTCTGGTGCATGGGGCCAGCGGCGGGGTCGGGACGGCGGCGGTGCAGCTGGCGCGGGCATTCGGGGTGCGAATCGTGGGCACGGCCGGCAGCGAGGCGGGCAGGCAACTGGTTCAAAAGGAAGGCGCCCACGAAGTCTTTGACCATCACGCGGAGGGGTATCTGCAGGAAGCGGTGAAGTTGACCAAGGGGGGCAAGGGGTTCAACGCCATTTTGGAAATGCTGTCCAACGTGAATCTCGATCACGACCTGGATGCGCTGGCGCCGGGCGGGCGGGTGGTGGTCATCGGCAGCCGGGGGCGAATTGAGATCGATCCGCGCAAGACGATGAGCAAGGGGAGCGACATCCGCGGCATGTCGCTAATGCACGCGACAGCCGAAGAACTGAACGGCATCCATGCGGGGCTGCAGGCCGGGCTGGAAAACGGCACGCTGCGTCCCGTGCTGCAGGCGCATCTGCCCCTGGCGGAGGCGGGGAAAGCCCATGAACTGGTGCTGAAGGGGGATTCTCATGGGAAAGTTGTGTTGAGGGCCTGAGGCTGGTGAGGGTGGACCCGGACGGCGCGGTTGCTATGGTTTGAGCATGATTCTCGCCCTCGACATCGGCTCCTCTTCGGTCAAGTCGGCCCTGCTGGCGGGGTCGCGGATCAAGGGGCGGGTGAGGGCGGTGAATTTTCCGACACACCGGCCCGAAGAGCGGGCGGAGGTGGATCCGGAGGCGCTGCTGAAGGCGATCGCGCAGGCCATTGAGCAGCTTGGGGAGGGAGCGAAAAAGGCGGATGTCATCGCGATGGCCACCATGGCGCCCTCCTGGGTGGGGATGGACAGGCACGGGCGGGCGCTGACGCCCATCATCACGCACCAGGACCGGCGCAGCACGGAGCAGGCGAGGCAGATCGAAGCGCGGGTCGGCAAACGGCGGCACCTGAAGCTGGCGGGCAACCGCCCTTTTCCCGGCGGGATTTCCTCCACCACCTGCGCCTGGTTCAAGGCGAATCATCCGGGGCTTCTGCGCCGAGTGGATCTGATGGGGCACCTGACAACCTTTCTGCATCGCCAGTGGACCGGGCAGCGGGTGACCGATCCCTCCAACGCCTCGTTCATGGGGTTTTATCGCACACTGGAGCAGAGCGACTGGTGCGATGAGCTGATCGAGGCGGGCGGGGCCTCAAGGCGACAACTGCCGAATGTGCTTGGGGCTGACGAGATCGCGGGGAAGCTTACCCCGGCCGCCGCGCGCGCGCTGCAGCTGAGGGGGGGGACGCCGGTTCTGACGGGGATCATGGACGGCAGCGCGGGGATGCTGCTGGCAGGGGCGGAGCCGGGGCAGCTTTACCATGTCAGCGGATCGACGGATGTGCTGGCGCTGTGCACGGACCGGCCCCGGCCGGATGAGCGGCTGCTGACACGGGCCCTGGGGGTAGGAAGGAAATGGACGGCCGTCAGCACGCTGGCGGCGGCCGGTTCATCGGTCGCGTGGGCGAAAGAGCAGTTGTTTCGGGATTACGATTGGCCGGCGTTTTCGCGGCTGATCGGGCGATTGAGCCGGGATCGGGAGAACCGTGGCGAAAGCTCTGTTCGATTCAGGCCTTATCTGGCGGGGGACCGGATGTCGATTGAGCAGCCGCAGGCCGCATTTGAGCACCTGACGCTTTCGACCACGCGGGAGGAGATGCTCTGGGCCATTATCGAGTCGCTGATTGCCGCCAGCGCTGAGCGGCTGACGGTCTTGCGCCGGCAGGCGGTTGATTTGAAGCCGACGGTCGCCACCTCCAAGGGAACCCGATCCAGCCTTGAGCGGCTGCTGCGCCGGGATTGGCCGGGCCGTTGGCGGTTTCGCACGATCGACCAGGCGACGATCCGGGGGTTGAGCCGGCTGGTCGACGCCTCCCTGAAATAGCAGCGGGCGACCCTGATTTCGGTCACTCATTTTATTTCGGTTGATGTGGCGGTCGCCGGCTTGCCGGATTGCGAGGGGAAAAAAAGCGTCACCTGCGTTCCCCGTCCCGGCTCGCTTGCGATTTCAATACGTCCGCCGTGCATCGAGGCGATGCTGCGCACGATGGCCAGGCCCAGGCCGACATTGCCGCCGGGATCGACGGCGGAGCGCGAGCGGTCAGCACGGTAGAAGCGGTCCAGCACGTGGGGCAGATGTTCCGGCGCAATGCCCGATCCGGTGTCGCTGACGGTGATCCGGACCATCTGATCGGGGGCCTCCTGGGCTGCGATGGAGATCCGTCCTCCGGCCGGGGTGTGGGCCAGCGCGTTGGCGATCAGGTTGCCCACGGCCCGCTGAAAGAGGGTTCGATCGACATTCAGGCTCAGGTGGGGCGAGGCATCGATTTCCATGCGGATGCCCGCCTCGGCGGCGGCCGGCTCGTAGAAATCCAGCACGGCCTCCAGCTCATAAAGCAGGCGAACCGACTCGGTGCGCAGCTGGCCGCGCGGGTTTTCAGAGCGGGCCAGAAACAGCAGGGAATCGATGATGCGGGAAAGGCGCACGGATTCCTCCAAACAGGAGCCGAGCGTCTCACGGTATTCCTCAGAGGAACGGGTGCGGTTCAGCGCCACTTCGCTCTGGCCGCGAAGGTTGTTCACGGGCGTGCGCAGTTCGTGGGCGATGTCGGCGGAAAAGCGGGAGAGGCGGGCAAACGCCTCCTCCAGGCGGTCAAGCATGTCGTTGAAGCTGACGGCCAGATCGGACAGTTCGGCAGGCAAACCGAGTTGGTCGATGCGTTCATGAAGGGTGGTTGAGCGGACGCGCCGGGCGGCGGCGGCGATCCGGTTGACCGGCTGCATGCCCTGGCGGGCGATTTCGTATCCCACGGCGATGCACCCCACCAGCGCCGCGGCCAGGACGGTCCAGAGCCATTGACGAAAACCCTCGAGCACCCGCCGTTCGGGAAGCTTGCTGAGGGCCGCCTGGATCGTCCAGCGGCCGCGTCGGCCGGTATTGCCGGACACAACGGCGGTCATGGTGCGGAATTGAATCCCCTTGGTGGACCGGATTGTGGTGCCCTGGGGTTCGGAATCGGGCCCGCGGGGATTCAGGTCAATGGAAACCGGGAAGAGGCGTGCCGGCAGAAGTTCATCCATGCCGGGCGATTCGACCACTTTCTTACCCTGGGCATCGAGAATCCGGACAAAGACACGGGCGTACTGGCGGGCGGCCGAGCCCTCCTTCACCTCCTGCTCGAGCCGCTGCTGGGTATGCGAATCTTGGTGAAGGATATCGGAGAGGAGGCGAATTTTGTCGGCCAGGAAGAGGTCGTGGCCATCGTCCAGGCTCATGGACAAAGCCCAGTAGAGCAGGACCGTGGCCAGAAGAATCAGGGCAAAGGAGGAGAGGGCATACCAGGCCGTCAGGCGCGCCGCCAGGGACCAGGCGCGCGGCGCGGGCGCGGCGGCGGCGGGTTCATGGTCGCGACGATCCACGACGGCGGGATCACGATCTTTCTTCAAGAACATAACCAGCGCCTCGGACGGTGTGGATCAGCTTCTTTTCGAAGGGATCGTCCACTTTGGCGCGGAGACGGCGTATGTGCACATCAACGACATTGGTGTCGCTGTCGAAATTCATGTCCCACACCTGCTCGGCGATCAGCGTGCGCGTGAGAACTTCGCCGGCCCGGCGCATCATCAACAGTAGAAGGGTGTATTCCTTGGGCGTCAGGTCCAGGCGCTGGCCGGCGCGGGTGACGCGATGGCGGAGGGGATCCATTTCCAGATCATCCACCCGCAGCGTGTCGGGGCGGCGAACCGGGCCTCGGCGCAGGATCGTGCGCACGCGCGCCAGCAGCTCCGAGAAGGCGAAAGGCTTGACCAGATAATCGTCGGCCCCCAGTTCCAGCCCCTTGACCCGGTCCTCCACGTCATCGCGGGCGGTGAGGAACAGCACGGGTGTCTGTTTGCCCTGCACATGCAACTCCGAGAGGATGGACCAGCCATCCCGTCCGGGCAGCATGACATCCAGCACGATCAATACATAGTCGTTGTCCAGCGCCAGACGGAGGCCTTCATCGCCCGTGCGCGCCACGTCGACGACGAAGCCGTTTTCTTCCAACCCCTGCTTCAGATACGCAGCCGTTTTGGCTTCATCTTCGACCACAAGGATTCTCATGACATCACTCTAACATCCCGGGAGGCGTTTGGGGAGATGCCGTGCAGAAATTGCCGAAGACGCGATAGCGACTCCGCATTGATTGCACATAACTCTCTGAGTAGGAGCGAGTTGTATTCAGTCACCCCCCAGCCGCCGCCGGACATATTCAGCGCGGGCGGCGCGGCGGGGATCCCCTTCCAGCCGACGGCCCTGGATCTTCTGGAGGTGGGCTGACTGGGTGAGGAGGAACATCTCGTTGATCGTTTTGATGTCGAGCCCTTTGAGGCGGTTCATATTTACCCCCATGCGAAGATGGCTCAGAAGATAGAGCACCTCCTCGCTGCTGAGGAGGCGGGCCGATCGCAGGAGGCCCAAGGCGCGATGAACCTTATCGTCGAGCGCGACGGTCCGGTCGTTGATGAGGGTTCGGCGGGCATGGTGCTCGAAATCGACGATCCGCGGAATCACCACGTGTTTGAACTCACTGATGATTTCCTCCTCGGTGCGCCCAAGCGTGGTCTGGTTGGAGACCTGGTAGAAGTCGCCGGTCGCCTCGGTCCCCTCACCGTAGAGGCCGCGGACCGCCAGTTTCATCTCCTTGGCCGCGCGAAAGACCTTTTCAATTTCCCCGGTCAGCTTCAGTGCCGGGAGATGGAGCATGACGCTGACGCGAATGCCTGTCCCGAGGTTGGTGGGACAGGCGGTCAGGTAGCCGAAGCGGGGATGGAAGGCGAAATCGAGCTGTGATTCGAGGGTGTCGTCGATCTGGTTGATCTGTTCCCACGCCTCCTCCAACTGCAGGCCGCTGCGGAGCACCTGGATGCGGAGGTGATCCTCCTCATTGATCATGATCGAGATCGTCTCCTGGTCGCCGATCGCCACGCCCCGAGCCCCCTCGGCGGCGGCATGGGGCTTGCTGATGAGGTGGCGCTCGACCAGCAGGTCGCGGTCGATCTGCGGGGCGGATTCCAGGTCCACATAGAGCATCTGCGACGCGAGGCGACTCTGGAGGGTGACATCGCGGATCCGGGATTCGAGCGCCTGGCGTTCGGGGCGGGCGCAGCGGGTCAGGAAGGGGAATCCGGAGACATTGCGCGCCAGGCGGATGCGGGAGGAGATGACGATATCGTTCATGGGTCCGCTGCCACGGAGCCATTCACCGGCCTGTTGGGTGAGATCACTGAGTTTCATGGATGCTCTCCAGTGGCGGGACAACCTCCGCCGCCTGCCTCTTAAAGGACTTCCGCCTCGCGGATTTGATCGCGTAACCGGGCGGCGCGCTCGTAATCTTCACTTTCCACGGCCTTGGCCAGTTCCTTGCGCAAGCGGGTGAGATCCGCCTGTCGGCGCAGCTTGGCGGCTCCACCGCCGGCCGATCCGCCGCGGCGGACGGGCACTTTGCCGACGTGGTGGGTCGCCCCGTCATGGGCCCTCTGAATCAGGGGCGCCAGGTCGCGTTCGAACAGGTCATAGTCATTCTCACAGCCCAGCAGGCCCGTCTGGCGAAATTCCGCCCAGGTGATGCCGCAATGCTCGCATGAGACGCCCGCCTGTTTCTGCAGGCCGGAATGGGCCATGACAAAATTGGTCAACAGTTCGTTGATGGGGGTATGGGCCTTGACGGGAATTCCCTCATTCTGCGCGGCGCATTGCTCGCACAGATGCTTTTCAATTTTTTTGCCGCCCTTGATCTCGGTGAGGTGAACGGTCGCCGATTTGCCGCAACTGTCGCATTTCATAATTCGATTCCTGAACAATCCTATTTCCCTCAGCCGCGAAGGTCAAACGGCCTTTGAAGAAGAACACCTCGGCCACCTTCCAGCGGGCGAGATGGGGCATCAAGGTATGTATTTGGCCGCATTTTCGGGCGTTTCCCACACCTTTACCCATTTCAGCCGGACGGCCTGGGGCAGTCGCAGCGACCGGGCGATGTGCAGGGCAACGTGTTCGGTGGTGGGATTGAGCGCGGCGAAGGCGGGCAGGTCGTTCAGATGGCGGTTGTGCATCGGATCGAGCACCTGCTTCACCAGCCGCTCCAGTTCATGAAAGTCCATGACCACGCCGATGGCGTCGAGCCGGTCGGCCTGCACGCAGACGCGGACGCGCCAATTGTGGCCGTGGAGAGGCTCCAGGGAGCCATCGTACAACCGCAATTGATGGGCGGCGGCAAAACCGGTGGTGGTGGTCAGTTCGTACATTGAGTTCTCTCCGGGTTACTCGAGGCAAAACAGCCCGACCGCCGAACGAGGGGGCAGTGAGATCGGGCCGACCGGCATTTCAACCGTCTGATGGGTCCAGAAATCAACGATGCGCCGGGCGGCGGGTAGATTCACGCGATGCTCAACCGGCCCATCGGTGAGGTTAAACAGCCCCAGAAGCATTCCACCGGACACGGGCGCAGCAACGGCCGGCATCAGCTCCTGGCCGGGCGTCAGGAGGTTCAGCAGCCGCGCGGGACCGATCAGGGCGGGCGCTTCGAACATCCGCCGCAGGACCGCCAGCCCCTGCTCATTCAATCTAGGCAGGGCATCGCCCAGAATCAGGTCTCCGCCGGTGAGGTGCACCGCCAGGGCGAGCACTCGGGCGTCCTCCAGGGACATGTCCGGGCCGCGGCACCAGAAATCCTCCAGCGATTCGGGCAGGACAGCGCTTCGCCGGTGCAGGCTTTGGTCCTCGGTGGTCTGAGGGCTGCGGACGATCAGGAAGTCGGGATCGGTGTTGCCGATGGCGCCCTGCATCCAGAGCCGCTGGAACATGATCCGGACGTTGTGGCGGATGTGAGTCCAATGGTTGTGAATGTCGCCGGTGGTCCGGTGGGCATCGGCGATGCCGATGACAGACTCAAAGGGGGCAAGGCAACTGAGCAGGTAGCGATCCGGACCGATGCAGTCGCGGATGAGCTGGAACAGGCCGCGGAGCAGGTCCGCCCGGCCAACGGAGCGATCGTGAAAGAGGGCCGCCTTCAATGCCTCCTGGGTGAAGTCGCACTTGAAGTATTCAAAGCCATCCTCCACCAATTGATGGTAGACGGCCTTGAGGTGCGTGCGAACCTGGGGATGGGTGACATCCAACTGGGCCATCATGCCGTAGGAAAGCTGCCTCAGGTGAGGGGAGCCGTCGGCGTTGGAGATGAACCAGTCGGGATGTTCCCGGTAGAGCGGGGTGTACATGTTCACCATGAGGGGCGCGGTCCAGATGCCGGGGCGGTAGCCTAATGATTTGATGTGGCGGCAGTAGTCGGCCAGCCCCTGGGGAAATTTCCAGTTGGCCCGCCAGACACCCCACATGCACTCGTATCCCTCATCGATGACGATGTAGCTGAGGCGGTCGCCGAAGCGTTCCCGTGCAACCTGGGCGTTGACATCCATGTCTTGGCGCTGCACCGCGCCGGCGTAGTAGTCCCAGGAATTCCAGCCGGTGGCGCGCGGCTTTTGGGGCGGGGCCAGACGGAGGCGCATCAGGCGCGTGAATTCATCCAACAGCGGCTGGCCATCCTCGCCGGCGGTCGCCTGGCGCACCAGGAGCGAACTGGTTTTCAGCGAAGCGCCGGGGGCCAGTTCCTGCTGAAAATCGAAGCGGCACTCGAAGCCCCAGCTCCCCTGCCCGTGGGGGGCATCATGCAGGGTCTGAAAGGCCGTGAAGCCGCTGCCGAAGGGGGGCAGGGCGGCCAGCAGCAGCGCCTCTCCGGAGGCGTCGCCGCGGTAGATCGTGTAGAGGTGGCTGGGGGGATCGATGGATTTGCTCCAGGTCGCCGGGAGCGAGAGGGACTTGATCCCCCCTACCGCCGCCGCACCCTGGCTGTGGACCACCTGATGAAAGTCACGGGCGATCCGGGGGCGGGCAAAATCGGCGGGGGCGAATCGGAGAATGATTTCCTTCACCCGAACCGCATCGGGACCCGTGTTGGTCAGTTCAATGGTTAATGCCTGGTCCGCATCCCATCGGAGGCGGCCACTGAGGGAGGGCCAGGAGAAGGTCACCCCCCCGTTCTCATCCCGGCCGCAGCGCTGGGCCCGATCCAGACGGTAGTTGGCGTCGTCCGTCTGTACGATCAAGCGCCCGGAGGCGGCCGAAAATGGGCCGGCCTCCAAGGCAAGGCGCCGCGCATCGGGATCACAGGAAATCGAGGCAATCGCCGGGGGCGGATTCATGGGGTGTTCTCCGGATGAGACTCAGGATCCGAGGCTCGTCTTCAGCGCCGCGCGGGCGGAGGGCGGCAGCGCTCATGCAACGGCCCGGCACTTTCCACTGGGCGCGGTTCACCGTATCTTCTACTTCCATGCGCCGCTACTTTCCAGACATCGCGGGTTTTCACTCCGCCGCCCGGTCGGCTCGGATCATACCGGTTTATCGGCAACTTCTGGCCGATCGCCTGACGCCGGTCAGCGCATTTCAGTTGCTGGGGCGGGATGAACATGCCTTTTTGCTGGAAAGCGTGGTCGGGGGGGAGAAAATCGCGCGGCACAGCTTTATCGCCACCGGGCCGTCGATGGTGTATCAGGCCACGCAGGGAAAGGCTTCGATCCAACAGGCAGGCCAGCCGGAGAGGCATTTTCAGACAAGCGATCCGCTGGCGGACCTGCAGAACCTGATGCCGCCGGGCGCGTACCATCGGAACCGGGCCCTGCCGGCCTTCACGGGCGGGCTGGTGGGGTATGCCGGTTACGATACGGTGCGCTATTATGAGCCGGAAAAGCTGAATCATCCCCCGGCCGACGACCGGCATCTGCCGGATGTGCAGTTCGCCCTGTACGGCGAGTTGGTCATCTTCGATCACGTGGACAAGACGATCAAGGTGGTGGCCAATGCGGATTTGGGGCGGCATCCCGATGAGGCTTCGGCCTACGCCGACGCCTGCCGGCGCGTGGATGAACTGGTGGAGCGGCTGCAGCATGCGCCCCAGCTGTCTCTGGGCGAGATTGACACCGGCACGGAAGAACCGATGCCGGCGCTGGAGAGCAATCTGAGCAGGGAGCAGTTTGAGGCGGCCGTGGAGCGCGGCAAGGCGTACATTCGCGCCGGGGACATCTTTCAGTTTGTCCCCAGCCGGCGCTTGCGGCTGAGTTGTGCGGCCGATCCGTTCGATGTTTATCGCGCCTTGCGGATCATCAATCCTTCGCCGTTCATGTTTTATCTCAAGAGCCGGGCCTGCACGTTGATCGGCTCGAGCCCGGAGATTCTCTGCCGGGTGATTGACGGCGTCATCACCAGCCGTCCGCTGGCCGGCACGCGTCGGCGGGGCAAGACCGAGGCGGAGGACAAGGCATTGGAGGCCGAGTTGCTGGCCGATCCGAAGGAGCGGGCCGAGCACATCATGCTCGTCGACCTTCACCGGAACGATGTGGGGCGGGTGGCGAAGGTGGGGACGGTGAAACTCAGCGACATGATGAGCGTGGAGCGGTACAGCCACGTCATGCACATCACGACGGATGTGCAGGGGGAACTGGCCGAGGGGAAGACGGCGCTGGATGCCCTGCGTGTCAGCCTGCCGGTCGGCACGGTCAGCGGCGCGCCCAAAATTCGGGCCATGCAGATCATTGATGAGCTGGAGACCACGCGCCGCGGCCCGTACGGGGGGGCGGTGGGGTATCTGGACTATTCGGGGAACCTGGACACCTGCATCGCGCTGCGGACGATTGTCTGGCAGGAGGGGCGATTCGATATTCAGGTGGGGGCGGGCATCGTTGCCGATTCTGTCCCGGCAACCGAGTATGAGGAAACCATGAGCAAGGCGCGGGCGATGATCAAGGCCGTGCAGATCGCTCAGAAAGGTTTTTAGAAGCTTCCGGACCCGGTGACTACCGCACGAGCAGCAGATAGCCAATCACCGCCACGGCGACCAGGGCGGCCACGGAGAGAAAGATGGCGATGGCGAGCATGCTGGTGAAGCGGGTGTTCTGCTTCATCAGCAGCCGCTGCAGCTCATTGTCGCGGGCGGTCTGGTTGTCGCGGAGCTGCTCCATGATGCGGGCGCTGGCCTCGGAATGTTTGCCAACGGTCTGCATGGCCGCGCCGACGGTGGAAAGGTTGTCTGCAATGGAGCGGTCCTGCTCGTTGAGCGTGTCCACCCGCTGGTTCATCGCGTGCAGCACTTCCTGATGGGCGCCGGAGGTTTCGGAGATTTTATTGAGGATTTCGCCCAGATGCCGCTGCTGGTCGATCTGGCGATCCATCTGATCGCGGATTGCCTTGAGCGTCTCGACCTGCACCTTGTTGCTTTCGGGGAGTTGCTTGAGGGCTTCGGGCAGGTGGGAGAGGTATTCGAGCAACTGGTCCTGTCGTTCGCTCTGGCGCTCCAGATTGTCGCGGACGGTGGTCATCAGGTCGGCCACGGCCTGGAGGCCACCCTGAAGGTTGGAGATTGCCTGATCGCGCTTGGCCCAGGGGCGCAGGAGGGTGCTTCGCTGAGCGGTGACCGGTTCGCCCCCGCCGTTTTCATGCGCCAGATCGCCATCGACTTCGGACGGATCGCGCTTAAACCACTGGCCGATCCGTGACAGCAGATTGGGTTGGTCGCTCATGCGCATCTCCTGGTTTGACCCTGCTCGGGGGGCAACTTTACCATGGGGGGATGATGGGTCAACCCGAAGCGACCGGCAGGGCATGGAGAGAAGGCATGAAGGCACGAAGGCGCGAAGGCGCGAAGGAAAATCAGCTGAAAACAGCATCGTTCATCGGCGCCGTCGCTATTCTGATTTCCATTTTCTGTCTTGTGAGCGGATGCGATCGGGTCAAGGCGCCAGAGACCCGGGGGAAGCATACCGTCGCATCGCTGGTGCCGGCGGCGACGGATTTGATCATGGGGATGGGGGCGGAGGATCAGCTGGTGGCGGTGAGCAACTATGACCGGAACCGGGCGGATGTGAAGAGCCTGCCCAAGGTGGGGGATTATCTCACAACGGACTGGGAGCAACTGGCGGCGCTTGAGCCGGAGGCGATGATCGTGCAACTGGCCCCGCAGCGCATGCCCGCGGGATTGAAACAGCGGGCCGATGAACTGGGCATCCGGCTGGTAAATGTGCATATCGACCGGGTGGCGGATGTTTTCACGACCCTGACGAGCCTGGGAACGGTCCTGCACGATCCGGGCAAGGCGGATCGGGCGGCGGCCGAGCTGCACCGGCAGCTTGAGGCGGTACGCCAACGGCATGCCGGGCGGGCGGCGGTCCGGACGCTGATCGTGCTGGACACGGACGTGCAGGCGGTGGCGGGCCGGAACAACTTTCTCAACGATCTGCTGGAGATTGCCGGGGGAGAGAACGTTGTTCCGGCGGAGATGGGGCCCTGGCCAACGATTGACCATGAAATGCTGATGAAGCTCGATCCGGAGGTGATTCTGCAACTGCTGCCGGAGGCGTCGGTTGCGGTGACGACGGAGGCCAGGCGGGTCTGGGGGCGGTTTCCGCAACTGCCGGCGGTGGCGTCGGGGCGGGTGCGGACGCTGACCCAGTGGTATGTGCTTCAGCCGGGGTGGCACATCGGGCAGACCGCGGAATTGTTCGCCGAGGGACTGGGATTTGGGAAGCGGGACCGCTGATTCGTGAAAAATTCACCTCGTGCTCGCTTGCCAACCCCCCTTCGGGTGGAGTACAGTAGTCGCTTCACTGCGCCAGGCGGTGAAGCGCGGCGGTGGCCGGATCTGTAAAGCGGCCACAGCGGCGATTTATTGTTTTAACTTCGTTGGGCCCCGCCGCCGGCGGGTGTCCCACCATCCCAAGCCTCAATGTGCGGCGGGTTTTCCTGGCGATTTGCCGCGCACGGGCTGTCGGCCCCTGGTTGGCCGCTATATGGAGAATCGCCATCATGGCTAAGTCGCAATCTGAACTGGTCAAGGAACTTGTGGACGCGGGCGTGCATTTCGGGCACCGGGTAAGCCGGTGGAACCCGAAGATGGAGCCGTACATTCACGGCAAGCGCAACATGATCCACATCATTGACGTGCGTGAGACGCTCAAGGGGATTCTCCGTGCCAAGAAGATGGTGCAGAACATCGCGGCGCAGGGGAAGGATGTGCTGTTTGTGGGGACCAAGCGGCAGGCACGGCACGCGGTGGAGTCCGAAGCGCAGCGCTGCGGGATGCACTACGTCTCGGAGCGGTGGCTGGGCGGCACGCTGACCAACTTCCGCACGATCCGGGCCCGGCTCAACCGGCTGGAAGAGCTGGAGAAGCTGTGGGAAACCGGGCAGATCGAGAGCTATTCCAAGAAGATGAAGTCGACGCTGCACCGGGAGCTGACCAAAATCAAGACGAACCTGGAAGGCATCCGCAAGATGGACAAGATGCCGGGGGTCATGGTCCTGGTGGATACGCGGCGGGAGCACATTGCGGTGCAGGAGGCCAAAAAGCTGGGGGTGCCGACGATCGCGATCATCGACACCGACAGCAATCCTGACCTGATCGACCTGCCGATCCCGGGCAACGACGACGCCATGAAGGCGATCGAGCTGATTTTGGGAGAACTGGCCGACTCGATCATCGAGGGCAAGCAGGGCCGGGGCGAAGGGAAGGCGGAAGAGGGTCAGGCGCCGGCGCCGCGCCGGCGTTCGAGCCGCTCGCAGTTCCGGGCCGAAGCGCCGGCCAGCGAGGCGCCGGCGGGCGAACCGGCCGCGGAAGCAGCCCCGTCCGTGGCGGAAGCCGTGGGGGCGCAATAAGGCGTTTGGCGGCAGCCGGTTCCATGCCGGCGACCGGCAACCGGTAATTAACCACTAAATCGAATAAATCGAAGGATAGTCATGGCTGAAGTGACCGCATCAATGGTTCGGGAGTTGCGCGACCGCACGGGGGTCGCAATGATGGATTGCAAGGCCGCTCTGGCGGAAGTGGGCGGGGAGATGGACAAGGCGGTGGAGTTGCTGCGCAAGAAGGGGCAGGCCAAGCAGGACAAGCTGGCGGCCCGCGAGGCGACTGAGGGGCGCGTGGGGGTGGGGGTGAGCAAGGATCAGAAGCAGGGTGTGATCCTGGAGATCAACTGCAACACGGATTTCACGGGCAAGTCCGCTCCGATGGTGGAGCTGATGGACGTGGCAATCGCGCAGTTGCTGGCCAACACCGATCAGGACCTCAATGCCAATGATACGATCAAGGCGCTGATCACGCAGGCGTCGCAGCAGACGGGCGAGAACATCCGCCTGGGTCGGCAGCAGACGCTGCGGAGTTCGGAGAAGGTCGGGGCGTACACGCACTACACCGGTAAGGTGGCGGTGCTGGTGGCGGTGAAGGGGAATGCGAGCGATGAACTGATCAAGGACCTGTGCCTGCACATCACGGCGACGCGCCCGCTGGCGCTGAGCCGGGATCAGATTCCGGCGGATGTGGTGGCCAAGGAGCGGGAGATCGCCATCGAGCAGGCGAAGGGGACGGGCAAGCCGCAGCAGATCGCCGAGAAGATCGCCGAAGGGAAGATGCGGACGTTCTATGAGGAGCGGGCGCTGCTGGACCAGAAGTTCGTCAAGGAGCCCTCCAAGAGCATCTCGCAGCTTCTGAAGGAAGCGGGCGTGGAGCTGGAGGACTATATCCGGATCGAAGTCGGTCAATAGACTCCATTTAGTTGCCGGGATTCAGTTGCCGGTTGCCAGTGATGGGAGAGGCTGCCTTTGGCGACAACCGATCACTGGCAACCGGCAACTTTTTTTGGCAGCCCGCCGCGGGTCAGAAGGGCATGGATTCGTCCATCCAGTCGTCGTTTTTGAGGACCTGTTTGCGATGGAAGCGGGCCAGGCGTTCGGCACGGGCCTGGGCCAGGGTGATGAGGCGGTCGGGACCGATCTGCCGCCAGAGCTTACGGGAGTGGCGGGCGTGGCGCATGAACAGGTCATCCTCCGCGCTGGCAAAGAGCTGGGCCGCGCCGGGATCGCCCTGACGGGCAGCACGCCCGGCGAGCTGGCGGTCGATGCGGGGGGAGGTGTTGGGCTCGGCATTGATGACATGGAGGCCGCCCAGATCGGCAACCCCCCTGCCGAGCTTGATGTCGGTGCCGCGGCCGGCCATGTTGGTGGCGACGGTGATCTGGCCCTGCTGCCCGGCCTGGGCGACGATTTCGGCTTCCTTCTGATTTTGGGCCGCGTTGAGAACCAGATGGGGCCGGCCGGCCTCGCGAAGACGGCGGCTGAGCTCCTCGGAGGTGTTGACGCTGCGCGTTCCGATGAGGATGGGGACCTGGCGGTCGTTCAGTTCGCAGACGCGCTGGACAACGGCCTCCCATTTCTGGTCCATGGTGTCGAACATGCGCGTGGGGAGGGTCTGGCGGATGCAGGGGCGGTTGGTGGGGATGCGGACGATGCAGCGCTGGTACATCTGCCAGAGTTCGCCGGCGGACTCCCAGGCGGTGCCGGTCATGCCGCCCATCTCGGGATACTGGCGGAAGAAACGCTGGAAGCTGATGCGGGCGATGTTCTCCTTGTCGGCGGTGACGGCGACGCCTTCCTTGATTTCAACGGCCTGGTGGAGGCCGTGGCGCCAGGAGCGGTCGGGCATGGCCCGGCCGGTGAATTCGTCAATGATCTGGACCTTGCCTTCGGCATCGACGAGGTACTGCTCATCGCGCTTGTAGCAATAGTGGGCGGTAAGGGCCTGGGTGACCAGTTCTTCGCGGCGGTTTCGGCCGCTCCAGAAGCCGGAGCCGTCCACCAGTTGATCCAGCAGCAGTGAGCCGCGCGGGGTGAGGTCGATCTGGCGTGTGGTCCAGTCGATGGTGAAATCGCGGCCGGATTCGAGGTATCGGGCGAGCTGGTCGGCGGCCTCGTAGAGGGCGCTGTTGGGCTCATCGTCGGGGGAGTCGGAGATAATCAGGGGGGTGACGGCCTCGTCGATGAGAAGACTGTCGGCCTCGTCCACCAGGACGCGGAAGAGGCCGGGCACCAGGAGGCGGGCCCGCTGGCCGGGGTTCATCATCATGCCGACGGCGGTCTGGGTGCTGTTGCGGAGGGTGCCCAGGACGATCTGGTCGCGGAGGAAATCGGCGACGAGTTCCTTGCTGGTGCAATAGACGACATTGCGGCGGTAGTGGTCGTAGCGTTCGCCGGGGCCGGTTTCGTGGACAATATGGCCGACGGAGAGGCCGAGCATCTTGTAGACCGGCGCCATTTCGGCGGCGTCACGGGCGACGAGGTAGTCGTTTACGGTGATGACGTGGACGGGCCGGCCGGCCCAGGCCATGAGGGAGGCGGCCAGAGAGGCGGTGAGGGTCTTGCCTTCGCCGGTGGCCATTTCGGCGATATGGCCCTGATGCATGGCCAGTGCGCCCATGATCTGGACGGGAAAGGGGCGCATGCCAACCGCACGGCGGGCGGCCTCGCGAACCAGGGCGACGGCGCGGTCCAGAGGCTCGCCTTCGAGGCGGCCGCGGCGGGCCAGTTCACGGACGGCCTGCACCTCCTGAGCAAAGCGCTGGGCGCTGAGGTCCTTGACCTGGGGCTCCAGTTGCTCCACCCGGTCGGCCTGAGCCTGGAAGGCGCGGAGGAGGGGGCGGCGGTTTTTGAACCAGCCGCTGACGCCATTGGCATAGATGTCCAGCCCTTTGAGTTCCGGGGCTTTGACGCGGCGGGCCTCGAAGATGGCGTGGAGTTCGTTGGTCATCGGGTGGGTTCGTTGGGTAATACGGGCGGTTGGGTTCGGGGTTCAAATCCTTGTTTGTGGGCTGGGAACAGGGTTTTTGGTGGGTTTGGGTTGGGTTCGTTGGTTGAAACGGGCTGCGATTACGGAGGCATCCCGTCGTGGGCGGCGGGCGGGTCGCGAGGATGAGTCAGGCCATGCGAGCATCGGTGTATGGTAGCGTCTGTTTGGGTTTTGTCAAGTACGGCTCAGGGAATTATTTCGTCGCCGGGATATTGCCTGGCTACCCTCCCCCGCTACGGCGGGGGAAGGAATGAGAAGGCTGGAAGCCTATCCTCCAGCTCCGCCAGTGAGGGCACTGGCGGTACACGCCCGTGTCACCTTTCCGCCGCCGAAATACCCCCTCCCCGCCCTCGCCCGCTGAGTACAGCGGGAGAGAGACTTTAGAGCCAGCGTCCGTTCTTTTCGCTCATGAGCAGTTGCCAGAAGCGGTTGGTCCATTGCCAGATCAGGGGTTTGTTGAAGATGGTGCAGCGGACGTAGGCGCGCTGGCCGGGGCGGAGGTCGCCGGCGGCATTGTCAATGCGGCAGCGGAGCTCGAACTGGTCCACGATCGGCTTTTTGCCGGTGGGATCGCGGGGGTCGGCGGCGATGGTGCCGCCGCCGGCGTGGGTGACGGCGGCATGGACCAACTGGTCCTGGGCGGCGTTGATGAAGTCCAGATCGTAGGCGTCGAAGACGGTGTCGAGGCGGCTGGCCAGGCGGACCTCGGCGTGGGTCAGCTTGGCGTGGGCGGCCAGTTCGGCATCGTCCTGGTCGATGTTGGCGCGGATGAGCAGGTCCTGGCTGCTGGCGATGGTGAGGGCCTCCTCCCCCTGGTGGAGGTAGAGGCCGGCCATTTCGTGAAGCCGCGGCTGGACGACATGGCCGGCGACGGGGGCCTTGACGGTCAACTCAGATGCCTTGCGCTCAAGTTCGGCGACCTGCTGCCGGACGGCCTGAATCTGGATCAGGTCGATCTGCTTCTGGGCCTGATCCTTGACGCTGGACTGCTGATAGCGGGCCTGAAGGGCGCGGAGTTGCGCCTGCTGCTGCTTGATTTGAGAGTCGAGTTCGGGATTGGCCAGGACCATCAGCACATCGCCCGCCTGGACACTCTGGCCGTCATGAACGAGGATTTTCTGAATAAATCCGCTGTAGCCGGGGGTGACGACGCGCTTAATGCCCGGCTCGACGACGCCGGCGGCCTCGACACGGACGGGGAAGCGGATCAGGCCAATAAGGATGATGACGGCGACGGCGAAACCGGCAGTGAAGCCGATGGCGCGGGGGCGTTTGCGGTGGAGTTCGGGGTCGATGGTGAGGTACTTGAACAGGCGGCCCAGGGGCACCACACCCCAGGTGATGATGCCGCCGACAGCCATTAGGGCGCCGATGATCGGGACCTTCATCGCGACGACGATGATGATGAGGATGCCAATGAAGACACGGTAGATGCCGGAGATCACGGCATAGAGGAGAAGCCACATTCGCTGGCCGGGGGGCGGGAGGGGGCGCTGGGACTTGACGCCGAAGATGTGGCGCTTGATCAGGCCCAGGGCGTATTCGTTGCTCTGCTGGTAGAGGTTGGGGATTTCCAGCCAGTCGGAGAGGATGTAGTAGCCATCGTAGCGCAGCAGCGGGTTGGCGTTGAAGAGGAGGGTGGAGACGCTGGCGATGAGCATGCCGTTGTAGGCCAGCTGGTGGATCAGGGTCCCCTGGGAGGAGAAGCGCCAGACGAAGACGAGAATGGCGGCGACAAAGAGTTCGGAGATCATGCCGCCGGCGCCGACGAGGATGCGCTGCCAGCGGCTGGGGAAGGCCCAGGCGGTGGAGGCGTCGACGTAGGGGGCGGGGATGAGGACCAGGAACATGACGCCCAGTTCGTGCACCTCCCCGCCGTAACGGCGGCAGATGAAGGCGTGGCCCAGTTCGTGGACGAGTTTGATGAGGACGAAGACGGCCCAGAGATAGAACCAGTTGGAGGGGGCGATGGCGTCCATGGCCGAGTCGCGCAGGCGGGGCCACTCGGGGATGAGGATGAAGAGGGCGGCGGCGACGAGGATGATCCAGAGGATCGCCATGCCCTTGGAGATGATCAGGCGGGAGAGGGGCGCCCAGCGTTTGAGAAAGTCGTCGGGATTCCAGAGGGGGATGCGGGGGAAGAGGATGTTCATCGCCCGCTGCTGCCATTTTTGCTTGGTCTGCTGCTTGTGGCGGCGGAGGAGAACGGCGGAGTCGGGGGTGATGTCGGCTTCCAGGAGGTTGGCGGCGTGAAGCTGGGAGAGGAGCTGGATCACCTCGGGCTGGGTGGGGGCGTCGTCGGCCAACTGCCCCCCCACCAGCTCCCAGGCCTCCTGGATGGTGCGGCGGCCGTCGAGCAGGCCGACGAAGCGGTAGGCGCCGTCGCTGAGGCGGTGGAACTGGTTTCCGGCGGGGTCGCGGAGGACGTACCAGCGTTCGCCGCGGTAGTTCTGGCGGGAGACCTGCGCGCCGGGGCGGAGGCGGGCGCGGAGGTTGGCGACGCGGTACCAGGATTCGGAGAATGTGGGTCTTACTTGAAGCATTGGAGGTCGTAGTCCGTGGTCCGTGGTCCGTGGTCCGTGGGTCGTGGTCCGTTCTTCAGTGAGCGCAACAATCCGTTGATCAATTGTCCAACCCGCGATACCAATTCCATAATTCCTTGCAAATCGGTCTCTTTGATGTATCGCAATCGGAATGCGATCAGCAACTGCGTTTCGACTTCAAGAAGAGAGCCATAAGCTATGTTCAGGAACCGAGCAAATTCGATAGGGCCATTCCTTCCCTGCCCTTCGGCAATATTGGAGGGAATTGAAACAACCGCATGGCGCAACTGGCTGCTCAGCCCGTAAAGTTCCTCCTTGGGAAAAGATTGAGTCTGACGATACACCGCCTCGACCAGATCCATTGCCTTCTGCCACACCACTAAATCCTTATGGCTTTGAACCGTCATTGTTCCTCTCAAAAATTGGCCGTAAGCAATAAAAACGGACCACGGGCAACGGACAACGGATCACGATTTCTTACATCCACAGCTTGAGTCTCAGGAAGTCGAGGGCTTTGTGGGTCCAGATCCAGGCGAGGGACTCGGGCTGGACATCGATGCGGGCTTCGCCGGTCATGCCGGGGCGCCAGTCGTCGGAGCGGCGGCCGTCCATCTGGGCATAAACCTTGAAGACGTTGGTGCCATCCTTGACCTCGCCGATGGGGACGATGCGGGTAATGCGCAGGTGGAACTTGTCGGTCGGGAGGCTGCTGGTGGCGAGATAGCCGACGCTGCCGGGCAGATCCTTGCCGGGAACGGCGACCTGGAGGTTGCGGATATCGTTGTCGGCGACGGAGAGCTCGGCCTCGAGGCGGCGGGGGTCGGCGATTTCAAACAGGACATCCCCCTCCTTGACGGGGGCGCCGATCTTGTCGCGGAGGTCCCCCTTGAGGATGCGGCCATCGACGGGGGCGACGATCCTGGCCTGCTGGATGCGATGCTTGTAGAGATCGGCCTCTGCCAGGGCCTGGTCGCGCTGGGCCAGGGCGATGTTGTATTCGGCGATCTTGCCCTTGGAGTAGTTGGCGTCGGCCTCTTTTTGGGCGGCGTTGGCCTTGGCCAGGGCATCGCCCATGCGGAGGGTCAGATCGGTGGTGTCGAGTTCGGCCAGCACCTGGCCTTTGTGGACGATGGTGTTGGGACCGACGAACTGGTCATCGACTTTCATCAGTTTGGCCAGATACCCATCGTAGGGGGCGGAGACGGAGGTCTTGGCGATGGGGACGAACTGGAACGGGGCCGAGACGCGGTACATCGGGCGGTAGAGGAACATGAACGCGCCCAGGAGCAGGATGCCGATGATGACCAGCTTGGCAACCATGTGCTTGGGGCCGACGGCCTTGCGGGCGGTGTCGGCGATGGAATGGCCGGCCTTGACCACGAGCCAGCGGTCGTTCTGGTGGCGGTCGTAGAGCTGGGGGGCCAGGAGGTCGCAGGCGATGGACAGGCCGCTGGCGGCGTTGGGGCTCAGGGGCTGGTCGGCTGGAAATTCGAGGGTGGCGACGCCGATGATCTCATCCTGGCGGCGCAGGGGGAGGGAGAGGATGATCTCGCCCCCCTGGGCGCGGGAGAAGTTGGCGGCCTCGCGGGTGACGTTGTCGGAGGGAGCGCCGTTGGGGGTGTACTGGACGATCTCCTCCTGGTCGGAACATTCCTCCATGACCCGCTCGAGTTGGACGATCAGCTCCTGCTTTTTGTCGAACTGCTCGGTGTTGGAGAGGGCCTTGACGCGGATGCGGTCCCCCTTGTGCCAGCCGATGGAGACGCGCGAAGCGCCGGTGCGGCTGGCCAGTTCGTTGCAGAGGTTCATGGCGGCGGCCTCGAAGCCGTCGGCGGTGGCGACAGCAGTGGCCAGTTGCAGAACGTGCTGGTGGCTCTGGGCGACCAGTCGGTGCTGCTCGGAGCCGCGGCGGAGGGAATAGAGATCGAAGTAGCCGGCGACCAGCTGCATGGAGATCAGGCGCTGGCGGGCGCGTTCCAGGTCGCGGCAGCGGGCGATGACGGCGGAGGCGGCGACGACATTCCCCTCGTTGCGCAGGAGGGTGACCAGGCAGAATTGCACATCGCCGGAGGCGTCGGGCTCGCCGACGGGGACAGCGCCATCCTTGCCGGCGGCGACGCAGGGCTTGATGACCTCGGCGAAGGCGGCAACGGCGGCGGCCCGCTGCTCGGGCGTGCCGTCGGGGCGCAGGTGGGCGACGGGCTTGAGGGTGAAGGGGTTGTCGGTTTCGGCCTGCTGAGGCTGCTTCTCGACGAGGAATCCGGCGGCCTCAACGCCGGCGACGACGGTGGCCTGGGTGGCGATCAGGTCGTTGATGAAGACGGGGAGGTTGCCCGAGGCGCTCATGAGGCGCTGGACGAGCTGGGACCGGGAGGCGGCCGGTGCGTCGGCCTGGCGTTGCTCCTCCGCCTCGCGCTCTTCCTTTCGGGATGATTCGACCATTCCTGAGGCCATTGGGTTCTCCGTTTGGCACTTGCCAGTTGCTAGTCCTGCAGGACGGCTAAAGCCGACCCTCTGTCTATCTTGCGTCAGTCTTTACTTGCGCTCAGCAGCTTTTCCGGCAGCTTGACGGTCACCTGCAGGCCGCTGGGAAGGCCGGCGGGGTTGGGCATCTCCAGGCGGACCAGGCGGGTGCCGCTGGCGGCGTCGGCGAAGGGGGAGAGAAAAATCACCCTAGCGTCGGCCGCGTTTTTCCCGCCTTCCTGCTGCACGGAGAGGGTGTCGCCCAGGTTCAGCTCGGCCGCTTGACGGCTGGGGAGGTGGACCTCCACCCACAACGGATCATTCTTAACGACGGTGCAGGAGGGTTTGTTCGGATCGACCACCTCGCCCAGGCCCAGATTGAGCTTTTCGACCAGCCCGTCAATGGGGCTTTTGAGGTGCATGAGCTCGACTTTGATCTTCTGGCGGTCGGTCTGGAGTTTTTTCTGTTTTTGCTCCTGCTGAGCCTGCTGGACCTTGATTTCGGCCAAAGCGGCGGCCAGCTGGGCCTCGCGGAGCTCCTCCTGGGAGGCGACGTTGTTTTTGGCCATGTTTTCGTAGCGAAGGAGGGAGTTTTTCTTGGAGGCCAGGTCGGTCTTGGCGAACTGGATGGGCAGGTCGGAATCGGCCTCGAGGCGAAGGGCCTCGTAGAGCTTCTGCTCCATGCGGTCATCCTCGGCCATCAGTTCCTGCCCTTTTTGGATTTTGTCCCCCTCCTTGACCAGGACCGAGCCGATGATGCCGGGGCCGTCGAAGGAGAGTTCCAGACGCTGGCTGGGGAGGGTGGTGCCCAAAACAGTGCCGCTGTCGGCGGCGGGGAAGACCTGCCCGCGCGCCACCGCGGCCGGGAGGGCCGCCAGGGTCAGGAGGGTGATCCATCGGGTGATTCGAGTTCGCCTTGGTTGAAACATCATCATTGGCCTTTCCGTTCGCCGCCCCCTGGCCCCACCTCAAGGGAGTATAAAATAGGGATATTGGGCCAATTGGCAACCGTTGCAGGCGCTATAATCCCTACGGTAGAGCTCCCTTACATCATCGGCGCAAGGGGTTTAGGCTCCCCAGTGGCAGTGGCTGGGCGCGGGGGATCAGGCCAGGACTTCGGCAGGGGTCGGGGGGAGGGGGAGGGGTT
>JBIQLO010000036.1:0-25045 GCA_044464175.1 Planctomycetaceae bacterium
GGGGTTCGGGACGCTCGGCGTTGCTGGTCATCACCTCCAAGCGCGGACTGGCCGGGGCTTATAACGGACAGGTGCTGCGGACGGCCGGGGCGTTCATTCGCCAGCAGGAGGCGGCCGGCAAGGAGATCGAACTGCACGTGTCGGGCAAAAAAGGGGTGACCTACTTCAACTTTCAGCATCGTCCCATCGCCCGGCGCTACGATGAATTCGCCGATCAGCCGCGATATGAGGATGTGGAGCGGCTGGCGGATCAGTTCATGCACGACTTCATCGAGGGCAAGCTCGATTCGGTGCATGTGGTCTATATGAACTTCATCAGCACCGCCACCCAGAAGGCGGATGTGCTGACGCTGCTGCCGCTGTCCCAGGTCGCCCAGGCGGCCGACCACGCGGCGCAGCAGACGGCTCAGGCCGAGGCCCAGGATCAGGCTGGTGCGCTGGACGCCCGGCGCACGGGCGATCAGGTCGCCGCCGGCAGTGACACCACCACGCAGACCGTCTACGAGTTTTCACCCAGTCCCAAGGAACTGCTGGATGAATTGCTCCCGCTGACGGTCAAGACGGCGCTGTTCCAGTGCTTCCTCGACGCGGCGACCAGTGAGAATGTGGCCCGCATGGTGGCGATGAAGAGCGCCACCGACAACGCCGACAAGATGGTCAAGTCACTGACCATGCAATACAACCGCGCCCGCCAGGGGCAGATCACGACGGAACTGTCGGAGATCATGGGCGGCGTTGAAGCGATGAAGGGTTGAGCGCACAAGCGCATTCCGCAAGCCCGAAGGATTTTCCGGCTCTCTTACCCACCCCTATGTCCGGCCCTACTCGTTCCAATCCGCAGGGCAGCGCCCTGGAGGGCAACGGGCGGCGCGGGGGCATCCGTTCCTGGTTCCGGCGCTTCAGCCAGTGGGTCTCTCAGGCGGCCGGAACGCCTTGGACCTTCTGCCTGGCGCTGCTGCTGATCATCGTCTGGGGCATCAGCGGCCCGGTGTTTCATTTTTCCGACACCTGGCAACTGGTGATCAACACGGGGACGACGATCATCACCTTTCTGATGGTTTTCATCATCCAGAACACCCAAAATCGGGATGGTAAGGCGATTCAATTGAAGCTGGATGAGCTGATTCGGACGCAGACCGAGGCCCGCAACCGCCTGATCGATCTGGAGCAATGGGAGGATGAAGACCTGGACGGGCTTCAGAAGCAGTTTGATCGCATTCGCCGCCTGCGGGGACGGGGACACGGGAATGAGCCTTCCGATGCCCCAGCGGATTAAGGCCGCTCACGCCGCCGGCGCGATGGAGCCGGAGGGGAGGCGCTGGCACTGGAGGCACATCGCCACAAAAATATGCCGCAGCCGGTCCACCGGCATGTTCGTCAGGAAATCGGTCGAGAAATCGACGGGGAAATTGGCCTGATAGCGATGAAACTGCTCGATGAGGGCGGGACGCTCCAGGGTGTTCACCAATCCGATCAACTGTTCGATTTGCTGCATGTGCAACATCGTCAACTCCTGGCAGTACAACTTCCCGGCTCAGGGGTCAGCCGCCGACACGCACTCGGCCGAAACGCGGGGCACCCCGTTTTGAGCCATACGCTGAGTCAGCGCCGGTGGTTCAGATGAACAGGTCCAGCAGCGACCCTTTGCTGATATGAATATCGGGTCGGAGGATCGTGAGCTTGAGCGGGGCCGCCGGAGGCGGCTGGCGCCACGGAAGGCTCTTCCACGGGGGCTGAATGGGGTTCTCCGCGGGTATCGTCGGTGGCGGCTCGGAAGTGGCACAGGGGCAGGGATTGAGCGTGCCCTTGTCGGTGGGCGGGGTGCGACGGGGCTGAATAAGGGGGTCGGGCCGGATATGCCGGCGCGGCTCGATGATCGGCTCGGGATGGATGTGGCGGCGTGGCTCATAGACCGCCGCCGGTTCCAGATGCCTTGTGCCGGGCCGGTTGGCGGCTTCGGTGGTCCGGATCGCATCGCGCAGCAGGCGCACTTCCTCCAGATCGAAGGCGGCCACCAGCGCGTCGATGTGCGATGCCAGGCTCACGCCCGGCCCAACAGCAAATGGGGCGCACGCGACGGCGCGGCCGGGGCTTCAATCGTTAAAAGCCGAACAAACCCTCGGGAAAAGCTGAAAAACCGCTTTCAATCGGACGTTGGGCCCGGGGTGGGATTATGCCGGATGATGCTTTTGGGCAACATTCCGTGTTGCCCCTAATCCCCGCATGGTCATGGCGCAAACTTCAGGGTTGAGAAATTCTTGGGCTCATTGAATCCCTTTTCCAGCGGCGCCCACGTGATCAGTTCCGCCGCCACATCCCCACCGCCGGGACGATGGCGGCAGATGTTGAAGCCCCACGTGTCGCCCGGCTTGGGTGTTGCGACACCCAGACCTTTGAAGGGGATCGCCGCCTCGACCACCCATCGCCCGTTCTGGAACTGGGCGGCCGTCCGTGCGCCGATCTTGGCCGGGCCGTCCTGGCCCATTTCCAGCTTTTCCCCGGCGGCGTTGATGATGATCTGCTTGTACGATTTCCCGTCGTGGGCCGGGCTGATCCAGAGTTCGATCTCGTCGTCGTTCCAGATGCTTCCCCGCCCGACGATCGGCTTCTTGCGCTGGTTCTCCTGGCACTGGATCTGAATATAGAGATTGTCCGCATCGTGGTAGAGGATCGCCCGTGTCGAAACGCTGGGGCGTCCTTTGCCGCCAAGCAGGAAAAACTGATCGATCGGGGCGGCCGCCCACCAGATCTCCTCATCCGCCACGCCGTCGATCATGGGAACGATCGACTCGCTCGGAACAATCACCTGCCGGGGTTGAAAATACAGCTTCTGAATCTCGGCCGGGTCGACGCCGCCGACGAATTGATCCCCCGCCTTTTCATTGACCGCCAGGATTTTGGCCGTCAGTCGCCGCTCGGACGCCACCCAGTCGCTCCCCACGCTGAACCAGAGCCGCCCGTCCCAGTCTTTGGGCGCATAGCGCGTCAAATCCAGGGCGATCACCTTCGTCGGTCCCTCATCCACGATGTCGCCCACGTTGATGACCCTGTCGGGCGCGCGTTTACCCGCATAGGCAGGGTACGGCGTGCTGCAATCGGCCGCCAGAACCCCCAGGCCCAGCGCCACTTTCGTCGTATATCCACCGGGCGCGTGATAGCTCAGCATGATGCCGGCGAAAGAGCGGCTGGATTTTTTGTACATCGGCACATGGATCTTTCCACGGGCCGAATACGCGTTATGAAACGTGTTGTCCAGTTGCAGCTTCACCTGTTTCATCCCCTGCGTTTCAAATCCCGCAAAGGCCGCTCCCATATAATGCTGCACTTTCCGCGTGGTGCCTGCCGTCAACGACAGCGAATCGGCGTCGGCGCGAGCCATCAATCCGTTCAGATCCGGCTGAATCCCGTAATCCGGATTCGCCGTGGTCTCGGCCGCGCTTTGAAGGAAGGTGACGCCGTCAAGCTTTCGGCTCATCGCTTTTATTTCATTCACGCCCGGAATCATGTCCGGCTTGTCCGAAGTCAGACCCAGCGCCTCTTCCGGAATCTTCGCCTCCGCGACGCCCGGCTCGGGTGTCGCCGCCGCGTCGGCACGGACAGATCCCCAAATCACACGCACCTGATGCTTCCCCTTGCCCACGGGCACGACCGGCAGCAGCGCATCCCCCACGCGAACCAGCCGCGCTTCGGCCGGCTTCCCATCCACCTGGGCGCTCTTGAACCCCTTGCCGCTTGGAAGAATCGCCGCCACCTCCGCCGCGTCACACTTCGACTCAACCGTCAGATCCACGGCCTGGCTCCCCTCATCCGTCCGCCCGGTGACGTTCACCTGCCGCGACCCGGAATACCGGAACGTCGCCGGCAGTCCATCCTCCGAATAAATCGCCGCCGGCTGCGTGCCGACGCTCAGCAGGTACAACTCAAGCGGCTGCAATTCAATGTCCAGCTTGATGTGCGATGTGTACGGGCCGCAATACAGCAGCCGAGGCGCGGTGATCCGGTCCAGCATCTTGCCGGTCTGTAGATAGGCCTGGCGCACATACGCCTCGGTGGTCGATCCCTCGAATTTCCCGGCGTCGGCGATGGCGTATCCCCACACGTACACATTCCCCTCTTTTGCGATCCCCAGTGAATCGGTGTCGATTTCGATATGGAATGTCCTGGCCTGCTTCTCGTGGCTGATCAGCGACAGTTGCCGCTCGGGCCCGAGCGTGCGCTGGACGAAGTATGACTCCAGTTGCGTCTGAGGATCGCGCTTCCAGTCGGGGGAATAGAGGGCATCGATGGGCGAGGTGTCGCCGATCTCGTAGGAGGCCGTCACGAACGGCCGCCCCGACAACTCCACCCCATTTTCAGGCCGGGCAGTCCACCCCAGCGCCAGCACGCGGTTGACGTAATCGCGCGCGAACGCCTTGGTCCAGTAAAGCGGCGACACCCGCGCGCCCGGCCGGCAATTCAGGAACGTCTCAATCCCCAGTGCCGTGCCGGCGAACTGCCGCCAGAAGCCCGCCCGCAGTTCGCTGCGGGCCTCGATGTAGTTCATGTCCCCATACGGGTTGCCGCGCCCGTTAAAAAAAAGCATCGTTTGCGGGTCGTGCGCCTTGGCCTGGCGGTTCATGTCCAGCCAGAACCGCTGCCACTGGTCATCCCGCGTCAAATGCCCGGTGGCCCAGTCGATCAAATTGCTCGTCTTGGCCCCGTCAAGATACATGAATTTTTCGCCCAGATAGCTCAACTCGATCTTGAACTGCTCCTGCAGGGCGTCATACAACGCCGGAATGTCGATCATCGCGGCGTAGTTGGCCATCATGCCGGGAAAAAGATTTACCGCGTTCCCCTGTTTGTCATGCGTGCGGAACCACTCCGGATGATCCTTGAGAATCTTTGTCTGATACCCCGTGCTCAGGTCCCAGTTGTATACCCCCACCTTCACGCGCGGCGAGATCGCCTGAATCCGCTTCACCAGCGACTGCAACTCCGGCCCCGTGATGTGTCCGCCGTCCAGGGCGCTTTGCCCCTGACGGACGTCGTAATCCGCCCAGTCCAGCATCATGCGGCTCAGCAGCACGAGGATGTCCCCATGATCGTACATCTGAACCGCCCGTTCCACATCCGCCAGCCCGTCGAACTTGGCCTCGACCTTCACATTCGCCAGCCAGCCCGGCACGGTGGGGATTTGCGCCAACTCCTTGCGCACCTCCGGCAGCGACGGATACTCTCTGGCCAGAAAATCAAACCACGTGCCCGGGAAAATATCGAAGTGCTCCTCCCATGAAGTCGAATCGCTCGAGAGCTTGTGCGTCCCCAGCGACATCTCCCAGCCGGTGGGCGTATAGGTCAAAATATTCTCCGGCTCCCCCCATTTCGACCACCACGGCCAGACGAAATTCCCGTCGCTCAAGTACCGGTAATGGGCAAAGCTGTACCCCTTGTCGGCCCGGCTCAGGACCATCCCTTTGCTGGTGGAACGATAGATGGTCACCTTCTCCGGCGCGCTCAGTTTTGGGGCCGGAACCAGCGGCCCGACGTACCCCGCCCCCATGTAATACCCGTCGTCGCGGTAGGCCGGCACAAGACTCACTTCGCTGTTGAGCGTGATGAACCGCTTGCCCGACTGCGAATCGGTCAGAACCGTTTTTTTGATCAGCCGCCCCCCTTCAATGCGGTAACTCTTTTCGATCTTCACCCCTTCCATCGCGGGGTTGACGCAGCTCAGGTGCAATTCCTGTTTACCCGCGTCAAATTGTTTGGCGGTGATTTTGTCCGCCTCCTCCTTCGCCTCGTGCGTCGACTTGGAATCCTGCACGTAGTAGCGCGCCGCATCCCAGCGGACATACTGCTCCTTTGTCCGGGCGTTCCACCCCCCCAGCACCTGTCCGGTTCCGCTGGAGATCGCCCAGGCCGCCGCGTCATTGCCCAGAAACCACGCCCGATCGGTCTGCCGCGGCAGAGGCCCTTCGGGCAGGGCGTCGTCGGGCTTCGCCCCCGCCGCGGCCGCCGTCGAAGGAGCCGCTTGCTTTCCGCCCACAGTGAACTGCAATCCGTCAATCAGCAGCTCCTGCCCGGCTTTGTCAAAGCTCTTTTGGTAAATCGCGATGTTCTTGACCACCGGCCATTTTTTGCCCTCTTTTTTCCCCTGCCACTGCGCCGGGTCCATGTCGAGCGTAACGTGCGTCCATTTTCCCCGCTCTGTCTTGAAGCTGCGGTACAGCGCGCCCCCGTTAATGTTGATCCACATCCCGCTGGTGAAATTCTGCTTTATGTAAAAACTGATCTGATCCCCGGCCGCCGCCTGGCTCACATCGATCTGTGTGGTCAACTCAATGCCGCCATAGGGCTTCATCCCCTTCTGGCCCGCAACCTTCACAGACGCAGACCCCACCTTGCTGTCGGAACTGATCTCCATCGCGGCCCCCGACCGCGCCGCCCAGCCGGCGGCCTTCGCCTGCTCGAGCGAGGAAAACTCGCACAAATCACCGGCCGCGGCGGGCCGAAGCGGCAAAAGGCTCACCAGCAGCATTGCCGCCAGCGCTGCGCCAAGGCGCGGAAATTCCGACTTTCGTGAGAAATTCATCAACACGGGGAGCGTCTCCTTCGCTGGGGCGGCCCATTCGGCTGGGGGACCGGCCGATCACTTCCAGAAAGTGTAATAGTTGCCCAGGGTGGTCATGCCGTGATCGCGCAGGTTGTAGGCCTGCACGATCGGGGTCGTTTCATTCACCGCCTCCACGTGCTGATCCATGAACAGCATGTTGGCGTGCCCGTTGTGGCGCAGGTGCGGGCGAACTTCCGAATTGGAAGTGGGATGGTGCTTCAGCACGAAGTAGTACTGAACCGGACCAAACCCCAGCGGCGGCACCCAGACCGGCGGAACGCCGTTCATCGAATCCACCAGCAATTCCGTCCGGTTTGGATTCCACGCCTGGTTCAAGTTCAGAAATTCATAATTCTGATAGCCGCTGATCATGCCGTAGCTCATATACGCGCTGTACCAGGCATCGGCCCCCGTCAGCGGCTTGACGGGGTCCCACGAAGGGCACATGGTCGCGCCATATCCCTTGAGGTAGCCCAGCTGCAGCAGGTTCGCCACCCAGGGCCCCTGCGCCGGAAGGGGCATCCCGTGCGCGCTCGACGCCGCCGCCGGAAGCAGGTAGCGCCGGTTCTCCTGGGCATACATCGCCAGCGCCAGCCCGCACTGGCGAAGGTTGCTCTTGCAGACCACATCCTTGGCCGCCTCCCGTGCTTTGTTCAGCGCCGGCAGGAGCATCGCGATCAGGATGCTTATGATCCCGATGACGACCAGCAGCTCCACCAGGGTGAAACCACTGCCTCGGATCGGATGACTCGATTTCCTGAACTTCTCGACTGGCATGACGCGGCTCCTTTCGATGCCCCCTTAGCGCCCTGTCCCGGCAACATCCCGCTCATTGACCCCCGCCGCGCCGCATGAGCGGCGCACCACCAGCGACGGCTTCAACAGCCGCCGCGCCGGACGACTCTCGCCCGAGGTCATCTGCTCGTGCAGCATCTCCATCGCCTGACGCCCCATCTCGATTCCATCCTGCCGGATCGTCGTCAGCGGCGGCGCGGCGAAGGCCGCCATCGGGCTGTCGTCGTATCCCACGATCGCCACCGCCTCCGGCACGCGTACCCCCTTCTCGGCCAGTACCTGCATGGCCGCCATCGCGGTCTTGTCGGTGACGCAGACCAGCGCATCGAAATCCACCCCACTCTCCAGCAGCCGCCGGACGCCCCGCCGGCCGCATTCGTCGAACCGCCCCCCTTCCAGCGGCTCCAGCAGTTGTGGATCGAGCGCCAGACCGGCCGACCGCAGGGCGGCCTCATACCCGCCAAAGCGGTCGCGATACGGCGCGCCGGTCCCGCTGTGTCCCAGAAAGGCGATGCGCCGGCGGCCCAGGCGGATCAGGTGCGCTGCCGCCTCCCGCCCGCCGTGAATGTTGTCGAAATCGATACAGGGGGCGTCGGGGGTGGTCCGTTCCAGGGAGACAAAGGGGATTTTCAGTTCCGTCAGGACGGTTTCCCGCTCGTCGGCCGGATCGCCGCCGAAGAGAAACTTGTGGCTGTAGATCAGGACCCCGTCAAATCGCCCCTCGCGGACCAGGCGTTCGAAGGTCATGCGCAGGTCGGAATGCTCTTCATAGCCACAAAGGGCCAGGGCGTAGCCCAGCTTCTGCGCCTGCTCGCCGGCCCCCTGTAAATTCGCGATCTGGATGGGCCCGCCGACGGTGTTGAAGCTGGGGATGGCCAACGCCACCAGATGGGTCGCCCCGTTGCGGAGGGAGGAGGCGGCGGAGTTGGGGCGGTACTTGAGCCGCCGGGCCACCTCCAGCACCTTTCGCCGCGTCTGGGGAGCAAAGGGGCAGTTGGTTTCATCGGACGCCAGAATCCGTGCCACGGTCGAACGGGAGACGTTCGAGAGGCGGGCGATGTCGGACTGGGTGGGGAGAGTTCCGTTCATGGCGGCCGATCAAAAACTGTTATTTAACACCTGTTAAATATACGGGCCATTAAAGAATGTCAAGCTTTTTTTGCCTTTATAGCAAGGCCTCCAGTTCGCTGACCAGATGATCGAACTGGTCCAGGGCGGTGTTGACCGGCTCTGGCTGTTCCATGTCCACGCCGGCCTCGCGCAGCAGGTCCAGAGGATATTTGGAGCAGCCGCCGGAAAGGAAGCTCAGATAGGCGTTGAGCGCCTCGGGGCCGCCATTGAGGACTTTCTGGGAGAGAGCGATGGCCGCGCTCAGGCCGGTGGCATACTTGTAGACATAGAACGCGCGATAGAAGTGGGGAATGCGGAGGCATTCCAGCTCCAATTGCGGATCGATGGTGAATTTCGGGCCGAAGTAGAGCTCCAGCAGCTTGCGGTATTCGCCGCGCAGCAGCTCCACCGTCAGGGGTTCGCCCGACTCGACCAGGGCGTGGATGATCTTTTCAAACTCGGCGAACATCGTCTGGCGGATGATGGTGGTGCGGATGGCGTCGATCTGGCGGTTGATGAGGTAGGCCCGCTCCTGGTCGTCGGCCGCCCGCTCCAGCAGATACTGGGAGAGGAGTTGTTCGTTGAAGGTGCTGGCGACTTCGGCCACAAAGATGGTGTAGTTGTAATACTGGAAGGGCTGGCTTTTGGCCGAGTAGAAGCTGTGCATCGAGTGCCCCGCCTCGTGGGCCAGGGTGAAGACGTGATCCAGCACCTCCGGCTGGTAGTTCATGAGGATGTAGGGCTGGCCGTCGTAGCTGCCGCTGGAGAAGGCGCCCGACTGCTTGCCGGCGTTGGGGTAGCGGTCGCACCAGCGCCCGGTGGTCAGTCCGCGTTGCAGCTCATTCACATAGTCGGGGCCCAGGGGCGCCAGCGAACCCACCACGGCCGCCACCGCCTGGTCCCAGTCGTGGCGTTTCTGCAGGTTGGCCAAGATGGGGACATACGTGTCGTAGTGGTGAATCTCCTTCAGGCGCATCTTCTTGCGCCGCAGCTCGAAGTAGCGATAGAGGCCGGGGAGGTGGGCGTGGACGGCGCCGATCAGGTTGTCGTAGACGCTCAGGGGCACATGGTCGGGAAAGAGAGCCGCTTCCAGGGCGCTGGGGAAGTTGCGGGCCTTGGCGTAGTAGACATCCCGCTGGACCGAGCCGTTGAGCGTGGCGGCCAGGGTGTGCTCGTGCTTCTCGTATTCGGCGTAGTACCTGGTGAAGGCCTCCTTGCGCACGCGGCGGGAGGGCGAGTGGAGGAAGGCGGAGAGGGAGGAGTGGCCCAGCTCGATCTTGCGCCCCTTTTCATCCTTCACCAGCGGCCATTTCAAATCGGCATCGTTTAACTGGCGGAAGGCCTGATTGGATGCTTCGGCCATCTGCCCCTGCATGGCCAATAGTTGCTCCTCCCTGGGGGAGAGGGTGTGGGGGCGATAGCGGACGATCCGCTCCAGGGCGATTTTCCAGGGGGCCAGTTCCGGGGATTGCAGATACTCGGCCATCCGGGACTCGGGGATGGCCAGGATTTCGGGGCGAATCCAGCTGGAGGCCTGGGCGGCCTGGGTGGCGGCGTGCTGGAAGCGCCCTTTCATGCGCTGATAGGCGGAGTTGCCCTGGTCTTCGCTGGTCCGCAGGAAGGCATAGGTGCCCAGACGCTCACCAACGCGCTCAAACTCGGCATCAAACACCAACAGATCGGCCAGGCGCTGGGCGCTCTGGTTTAGCTGGCCCTGATAGCTCTGGTATTCGGGAATCCGCATCTGCCAGGCGTCGAAGGCCGCCTCCCAGGCGGCATCGTCGGAGTAGAGGCTGGCGAGATCCCACTGGTCGGCGGGGTTCACCTCGGAACGCTTGGGGAGGGTGGTGGTCTGGTCCATGCGTAATCCTTATTGCATGGAGGCCGAATCAGCAAGAGGGAGAATCGGCGGCAAGGAGCGGGCCCGGAGACGCGGGGTTGGGTTCGTTGGGAAATACAGCCCATTGGGTTCGGTGGGGAAATCCTTCATTCTGGAGCGCCAGCGGGGTTTTTGATGGGTTTGGGGTGGGTTCGTTGGTATGGGGGGCAGGGATGAAGGCATTGAGGCGGGAAGGCGCGGCGGGGAAGGAATGGAAGATATAGGAATGCATGGGAGAGCATAGGCACTTGTTAGGAAAAAGTCAAATGAGGGCATGGCGGTATTGAGTCCAAAGCGGCGGCTGAAGCCGCCCCTCCGACCGAAGATAACGATGTAATTCATCGAGTGCGGCCCCCTTCGAATGCGCCCCGGCGAATCAGGGCCCATAGCCCACATACAAGCCGGACCGAGGACAGCGTTCAATCACGGCGGTATAAGATTTCCTATCGATGCTCCCAAGGATATTGGATTATACTATCCCCCATCATGACTTCCCGCACATCCCGGTTTCTGTATCTTCTGCCCCTGCTGCTGGTCTGGGCCGCGCCGGCGCGGGGGGCGGATCAGGCGTATTTGCGGTTTGTGGACGATGGGGCGGGGGGCGGGCAGCTTCAGGCGGCGGTGGTGACGCTGAAGAATCCGGCCGGGGTGACGGTGCGGCTGGTGGCGGCGGTTCATATCGCGGACCGGGCGTATTACCAGCAGTTGAACCAGCTGTTTAGGCAGGAGGATGTGGTCCTGTATGAGATGGTCAAGCCCAAGGGGATGGCCCCGCCCGGGCCGGGGGAATCGACCGGCAGCGGCGTCAGCATGATCCAGCGGTTCCTTAAAGACGCCCTGCGGCTGGACTTCCAGCTCGATGACATTGACTACAGCGCCCCCAATTTCGTCCATGCCGACTTGGACGCCGAGACCTTTTTCCGCCTCCAGAAGCAGCGCGGGGAGTCGATGCTCTCACTGATGCTGGACATGATGCTCAAAAACCTGAGCAAACAGCCCGATCCCAACGCGCCGGAGCCGACGTTGGCGGACCTGATCGCCATTTTCACCGATCCGGACGGGGCCCGACAGGCCAAATTGATGCTGGCGCGGCAGTTCAGCGACATCGATTCGGTGGTGGCCGGGCTCAATGGGACGGTGCTGCTGACCGAACGCAACAAGGCGGCGGTGGCGGGATTGAAGCAGGCGCTGGGGCAGGGGAAGCGCAACATCGCCATTTTCTTCGGGGCCGCCCACATGCCGGGCATTGAGGAGCGGCTGGAGCAGGATTTGAACTTCAAGCAGGTGGGGGTGACATGGGTCAAGGCGTGGGACCTGACCGCGCCGGCACCGGCCACCCGGCCGACGACGGCGCCCAGCTTGCTGCCGGATTGATCGGTATTTGGACGGGTGTCATTCCATGGGCACTAGGACAGGCAGGAAGCCTGCCCTGCCTCCATTCCGCCCGTGGGGACACCGGCGGCACGGAACGGCAGGACCCAACAATATCCCTTCCCCGCGTTTTTTTCTTTCACTGGACCCCCCCTATAATTAGCACGGGAGTGGGGAGGAAATGGTCGATGTACGATAATCAGGACTATTCGACTGGGAGCGTTTCATGCCGACTTTTGCCTATGAAGCGATGAATTCCTCCGGGCAGGAGGTCAAGGAGGAGATTGAGGCGGCCGATTCGACCGAAGCGATCGCCAAAATCCGCGCCAAGGGGTATTACCCCACAAAGGTGCGGGAGCGGGCGGCCAAGAAGAAAGTGACCAAAAAGGGGGCCGCCCCCGTCTCCAGCGGGTCCAAGCGGAAAATGCCGATCTCCATCGGCGGGGTGCCGCGCAAGCAACTGGTGGGGTTCACCCGGCAGCTCTCCACGCTGCAGGATGCCGGCCTGCCGATTTTGCGCTCGCTGCAGATTCTGGAGCAGCAGCAGAAGCCGGGGCTGCTCAAGGCGATCATCGGGGGCGTGGCGGATGAGGTGGAAGGGGGCGGCACGCTGTCGGACTCGATGGCGAAGTATCCCAAGGCATTCGACAAGCTGTATGTGAACATGGTCGCGGCCGGCGAATTGGGCGGCGTGCTCGATCTGATCCTTCAGCGCCTGGCCGACTTCATGGAAAAGGCGCAGAAGCTGAAGAAGAAGGTGATCGGGGCGATGATTTATCCAGCGGTGGTCATCTCCATCGCCGTAGGCATCGTCTCGGCGATCATGATCTTCGTGATTCCCAAGTTCGAGCAGATATTCAAGGACTTCGGGGCCAAGCTGCCGGGGGTGACGCTGGCGCTGCTGGCGATCAGCCACTGGTTCGCCAACGATTACGGGTGGGCGTATGTGCTGTTCGCGCCGATTGTCTTCATCCTCATCATCAAACTGATCCGCATGAGCGAGGGGGGACGCTTCTTCGTGGACACGGTGAAGCTGCAGATTCCCATCATGGGAAACATCCTGGGCAAGACGGCCATCGCCCGCTTCACCCGGACGCTGGGGACGCTGATTTCGGCCGGCGTGCCGATTCTGGACGCGATCAACATCACCAAGGAGACCAGCGGTAACGAGGTGTATGCCCGGGCGCTGGGCAAGATTCACGACGCCATCCGCGAGGGTGAGTCGATGGCCGACCCGCTGCGGGCGACGAAAATCTGCGACGCCATCGTGGTGAACATGGTGGACGTGGGAGAGGAGACGGGCGATCTGGACAAGATGCTGATGAAGATCGCCGACAACTACGACAACGACGTGGACGTGCTGGTGGGATCGCTGATCAGCATTCTGGAGCCGGTGATGGTGGTCATCCTGGGCGGCATCGTCGGGTTCATCGTCGTGGCGCTGTTCATGCCGATGATCAGCCTGATTCAGGCGATCAGCGGCGCGGGTTCAAAAGGAAAGCACTGAGAATTTTGGAGTCGGGAGCGCGGCTTCTGGAGCGACAATTCAGTCCAGAGGCCGCGATCCCCCTCCAAAATGGAGACTTCGCCATGGCCAATCATCCGACAATCCGCCCTCCCCTTCCCGCCTTCGCGGCCCGGCGCGCCGGGGTGCGGACCGGCGCCTTTACGCTCCTGGAGCTGCTGACGGTCATCATCATCATCGCCATCCTGGCGGGGATTCTGCTGCCGGTCATCAGCAAGGTGCGGCAGTCGGCCTACGCGGCCGACACGAAGAACGAAATCGCGTCGATCCAGAACGCGATCGAGCGGTATTATCAGGATTTTCAGGCGTATCCGGGGCCGCTGAGCAATGCGCAGGTTGGACTGGCACCTTCCGCCGTTACGACGGTGACCGGCATCACGGTAAACCCGACCGGTGCCAGTCAGACCATTACAGGGTCGGAGAACCTGGTACTGGGGTTGCTGGGCGGGCTGAAGTATGACAGCAGCAGCAGCAGCAAGATTTTGTACGATAAGGATCTGGTCGGCAAAGGGCCGCTGAGTTTGAACGCAAGCAGGCCGCGCGGCTACACCGCCTACCTGGAGAACTCCAATATCTCCAACGATTATTTCAAGGATGACGCCGGCAGCGCCAGCGACACGAACATTCCTGAATTCGTGGACCGCTTCCCGCATCCGATGCCGATTCTGTATCTGCGGGCCAATGTGGGGGCTTCGGGGGTCATCAGTGCTACGACCAGCGGTACGCAGGCTCAGTACGATCTGTCGCAGATCATCGGCTACACGAAGGCGGACGCGGCGAGCGGTTACATCGGGGAGGGACGGAAGCTGAAGGTGCAGGGCTTGAATGATCTGACCACCCCTCCGGCCAAGACGATTGATCCGCGATACTACTTCGTCAGCCCCAACGATCCGGAATTGAGCCAGACCACGCCCGATCCGACGAAGTTCGCCTCTCCCAAGCAGAAGGATGGATACATTCTCATCAGCGCGGGGATCGACCGCGTGTATGGCACCAAGGACGATGTCGCCTCGTTTGGAACGGTGGAACCCTGATGCTCGATTTACGCAACACAACCTCCCGCCGCACCGGCTTCAGCCTGATCGAGATGCTGGTGGTCATCGGCATCATTCTGATACTGGCCGGGATTCTGGTGCCGCTGGTGGGGCGCTCCTGGAGCAAGGCCAAGCAGACGCGCATGGCGTTTGACATGCAGACCGTCGTGACGGGGCTGGAGGCGTATAAGCATGACACGCGGGCCTATCCGGCCGTCACGGCGGCGGGGGCGGGCTCGAAGGCGCTGGCCGATGCCCTCATTGGCCCGGGCGACAAAGCCGTGGACAAGCAGGATGGTCCCGGCTTCCGTCTCCATACGGGTGGGAAGGTGTATGGCCCTTATCTTCAGCCGGACAAGTTCCGGATCAGCAACGGCACCACCGACGCCGATGCGCTGGGGAAGATTTTTCCGGCCGGGTGCCTGCTGGATGGAAACGGGAACCCCATTCTCTATTACCCGGCCCATGCCAGCGTCGATGTGACGGCGACCAGCAAGTTCATCGTGAACACAGGCACCTACCCGGTCACCGACGCGCTGTATAACTACGCAGACAACTACGTCAGCTCCAACCCGGCGACTTATTTCACTGCCCCCAAGATGTTTCAGGCGATGATGGGGGATCTGAACGCCAGCGGGAACATCGACGGCAGCGAAAAAGCGGCCTACACCGGCTCATATGTGCTCTGGTCGGCCGGACCGGATGGGCTGTTTGGTCCCATGGGTGAAAAGGGGCAGCTTCAGGCGGGCGACACTCCCACGTATAACGACGTCCGCCGGTCGGATGATGTGACGAATTTCCAGCGATGAGCCGCCCTCTTCGTGCCTTCGTGCCGCCGTGCCGCCGTGCCTCAGCACTCGGCTACACCATGATCGAGATGCTCACCACGGTGGCGGCGCTGGTGATCGTGCTGGGGTTGATGGTCAGTCTGGCGCGGTTTGTCCGGTATCGCTCCAGCACGGAACTGACCAAAGACCTGCTGGTGAAGCTGGAGCAGGCGATGGAGCGGTACGAAAAGCAGACCGGCCAGGTGCCGCAGGTGGTCCCGGCCGCGCCGGGCAACGACCCGTATCCCACCGAAGGATGGATTCTGGCGCATGCGACGGGGAACAACCAGGAATTCGTGCGGGCGCTGCGGCGGGTGCAACCGCCGTCGGGGGGGATTTTCTCGGACCTGCCGGTGAGCATGTACGACGGACACACGCTGAGGGATGCCTGGGGGGGGCTGATCCTGTTCCTGCCGCACCAGCACCCGGCCATCGGAATCGCCCCGCACGACCGGTTTTTCTTTTTTTCCGCCGGCCCGGACCGACGATATCTGACGCGGGATGACAATTTGTACAGTTACGAGGGGCGATAAGCGGAGCAGAGGACTGAAGGGAAACGGAGGCCGCGATGCAAAAACTCCATCTTCCCACCTCTCACTCCTGTCTTATCCCCATGGACATCCCGAATAATTCCTTAGGAGCCGTATGAATAAGCACCTCGCAATCCGACCGGCCCGGACGGCCTTCTCGCTGATCGAGCTGCTGGCGGTGATCGCGGTCATCGTCATCCTCGTGGGGATCGTCTTCATCGGGATGAACTACGTCACCGGCTCGTCGCGCCAGCGGAGCACCAAAACCACGCTGGGCAACCTTCAGTCGATGCTCTCGGCCTATGACGCCCAGTCGCGCGGGGCGCTGGAGGCCATTGGTCTTGAATACGCCAAGACAATCACCGGCACCGCCACTCCCTCCAAGCCCTATCCAGCGCTTCCCTTGCCGGATTCGGACGCGAATGTCACCATCCCCCAATATGCGCCGCCGGCGGCTCTTCCGACCCCTTCGGCTAGCGCGGGGTTCCGTTATGGCGCGTTCGTCTGCATGACCGGCAATCTGGCCATGGCAAAGATTCTCTCCTTGCCTGAAAACCGCGCGGCCCTAGGCAAACTGCCGACGAAGATGCTGCCGGCGGTGCCCAGCACGACAACCAATCCCAGCAACATCCTCCTGGATGCCTGGGGCAATCCGATCATCTATGTCCCGGCCACGGGCCTGGCGGGAGTGCGGCTCAAGGCCGATGCCTCCAAGTACTATCTGGTCCGAAGCAACGGCACGACCGCATATGCGACTTATGCATCGCCTCCAACCCCCACAACCAGCGCCCGCCCGTTTTTTGCCTCGGCCGGGCCGGATGGGGACTTCGCCAAGGGCGATGACAACGTTTACTCCTTTGAGCAGTGAGCATGAACCTGACGCAAACAAGTCGATCTCGTCTTGTGGACGGCCTCGTTGAGGCCGTTGCGGGGTTGGCGACCCCGCCCACAGGAGTTGCCCCCTCCGTGCCTCCGTGCCTGCGGGCCTCCGGCCGCTCCGCATTCACCCTCACGGAGTTGCTGGTGGTGATCGGGATCATCATGCTGGTGGCGATTTCGGCCGTGCCGTCGTTTAACTACCTCACCGGCTCGCGGTCGGTGGAGGCAGGGCAGAACGCGGTGGCCGCGGGCCTGTCCCGCGCCCGCCAGCAGGCGCTGTATGAGGGCAAGCCGGTGGGGTTGGCGATCTGGCCGGACAACATCACCGGGCGGTTCACCCTGGGGCTGGTGGCGTATGTCGATCCATACCATCAGGTGGATGCGAGCCATTCGGGTGGAAATTATGACATTGATGTGCTCGCGGATCAGGATTTCCAGACCCTCCAGCCGGGCATCGGCGCGAGTGCGATCGTCAACTCCACCACCGTCACGTCCTCCCCTGCCACGCCCGTGACCATTCTGTTTGATAGCAATGGACAGTTAATCTCACGCCCATATACCATCACGGCCGCCTCGACGCTGGGGACCCGCAGCGGTCTGACCGTCACGGCCGCGGACGGACTCCTGAGCCAGATCAATCTGATCCTCTACGACCTCAAGGTATACGAGGCCAAGACCACCACGGCCGATAAGGCAGCGTATCTCAAGGAAAACGGCCTCTATCTGGTCATTAATCGCTACAACGGCACTTTTCTGGCCAACCAGCAATGAACCGATCACCTTTCCATCTTCGCCCGCTTGAGCTTTCTGTGGGCGGGGTCGTTGACCCCGCGACGGCCTCGGCGCGGCCGTCCACAGGGGTTCGAACCGCCTTCACCTTCACGGAAATCCTCTTCTCGCTCATCATCCTGGGCATCGGATTCATCATGCTGGCGGCCATTTTTCCCGTGGCCCTGCAGCAGACAAAGGTCAGCACGGAAGACACCACCTCGGCCGCCATCGCCCGCTCGGCGCTGCGGTACATGGAGGATTTGGGCCAGCAGAAAAAGAGTGACGGCACTGCTCAACTGGCCTCTACCAGCGGGGTGGTCAAGCCAATCATTGCAAATGATTCAACCGATGGAGTCGCCCCCAAGCGATGGGACGCCATCAGCGGCAACATGATCGTGCCCAACGATCCCCGTTTCGCTTGGGTGCCCCTCTACAGCCGCGCCAGCGGGTCACCTTTCGCCCAGATCTTTGTCTTTGTGGAACAGGTGCGCGGCGACCGTGCGCAGTTCGACAGCGGCGATCTGACCGGAACCACGCCGAACCTTCAGGCGCGGACCATTAAAGTGGTCTCGATCAAGTACACCGACGGCACGGACCTCAACGTGGCCACCCTCGACAAAACCAGCAGCGCGTTGAATGCGATCGGCGAGGGGTCGTATCTCATCGTCTCCACCACCGGGCGAATCTATCGGCTGGCCGCGCAATTGGCGAATGATTCGTCGGGCAATCCGCGCTGGCAGATCGCCCCCGGCTACGAATTGAAATCGGACGGGACGGAGGATTTGACCTCCGCCACCGACGCCTTTGTGGTCGGGCGGTTTTCAACCGACGGCGGAGCCACCGCCACCGGCCCGGTGCAGGACATCGGCTGTTACACCAGCTTTGTGCGTGTGAATTGAGGAATTGTCATGGCAGAAGACCCAACACCCAGGACCCAAGCCGGAAGCCGAAACGCGGTCGCCCCCCGCGCCCCCGCGCCGCTGCCTGCTGTCTGCTGCCAGCGGCCAACGCTCCCCGGCCGGCGGCCCGCGGCCGGCGGCTTCACCCTCATCGAGATCATGGTCTCGCTGGCGATCGCGCTGATCGTCCTGATCGGCATCAACCAGGTTTTCACCATCACGGCCGAAACCGTGGGCACCGGGCAGGCGATGAACGACACGATGCGCGACCAGCGGGCCGCCCAGTCCGCCTTCTACAACGACTGGCGCGGGGCGGCGCTGGCCGATTCGCCGTGCATCATCATCAACTCCCAGGCCACCCCCGCCTTCCTCAACGCGGCCGATGAAGCTAGCAACAGCGGACAACCACCGCTGAAAATTTACATCAATGGCGTGGATAGTACCCCTCCGGCTCCGGCCGTGCCTGAATTCACCTACAACTATCGCAACCACCGCACCGACACCCTCAGCTTCTTCGCCCGGGGCAACTTCCCCCGAATGACCGGCAACAGCGCGCTTACCGACCCGATGATTTCCAACATGTCGTCCAACGAGGCGTGGATCAATTACGGGCACCTGCTGCTGCCCAACAATCTGCCGACCCCCACCTATTACGCCCCGGGCCAGGCGGACGCCAGCGCGACCGACACCAACGCCAACAACTTTTACGCCGATCAATGGGTTCTTGGCCGGATCGCCATGCTGCTGCGAACGCCCGTTGGCGGTATTATTAACGACAACAGCGCCACGCCCATATCGCAAAACTATTACACCGGCACGGCCACCCTGGCACCACTGGACAGCACTTCCACAGCCGGTGGGGGTGGTGGGGATAACTCTGAAATCTACAAATCTCACTATGACCTGGCTGGCACCAGCATCGACGCCTTCCGAAGCAAGGTCCTTGCGGCCATCACCGACGGCACGCTGTGGAACAGCGCCACCAAAACCAGTCCTCTGATTTACCGCTTCCAGTGCGACCCCTACTCCGCACTTGACCGCGCTAACTACACCACCAACACCCCTCTGGCCAAGACCTTCCCCTATTTCCTCAAGGGCTGCACGCAGTTCATGGTGGAATTCGCCGGTGATTTTCGGTCGCAAAATTCGGACGGTTCTCCCGCTGCGGCCGGAGCCGTTCCCGATGGCACTACAGATTTTTATATGAGCGGCGGGACTCGAAACATCTGCTGGTATGGAATGACCCGCGACTTCAATGTCAACGGAAGCTATGACCCCGGCGATGTTGTGCCCGTATCGATTTTGACCGGCACCGCGATGGCATTTGAAAAGGTCCTTCCCACGACCACCAATCCCCGATACGTCTGCATCTTCGGCCCCGCCGACCCCAAACCCAAGATGCTCCGCATCACCATCACCCTGACCGACCCGGGCAACCGGCTGGCCAACCCGCAGACCTACGAGTACGTCCTGGGAACGCCCTAGACCCATGCAACGGAAGACCGATATGTTGACGCAGCCTACATCCCGATCCGTTTTCAGCACGCTCCCTCCCCCGGGGCTCCAGGCCCGGCGTAATCGCGGCATGATCCTGATCGTGGTCGTGGTCATCCTGATGCTGCTGGCGCTGATCGGCACGGCCTACATCGCCTCCACGCGCTCCGACCGCTACGCCGCCCGCCAGAACAGCCTCACCGCCCAGGAAGATTTGCTGATCGAAGGCGTCAAGAACATGGCGGCCGGGTATATCGTGGGAGGGCTGTTTGACACCACCTCCAACGCCTTCCGCCCGGCCGGCCCCCCTACCGCAACCTATCACGACTATACCTCGCCGACCGGGAATACGAACGCATCGGCCACGCCCCCCCTTCCACTGCCGGAAGACACGTGGCTGGCCGAGCGGGTGCCCACGCTGGTGCAGGATGTGGCCTCTCCTTACGATGCAACGCACACCTACGCGGCTGGAGATATTGTCGCCTCGGGCGGCACTTACTACGCCTCGACAGTCGACGGTAACACGAGCGCTCCGCCAACCAACTGGGCGGCGGTTATGGGCACGACAGTGATCTGGCCGAAGATGTCCGCACCGCTGGGACCCACCGGCGGGCTATATGACATCCCCACCGGCGGCACGTGGGACGGGTTCCACAATTCCTTCATCACCTCCAAGTCGATCACCTACGCCGACGGCACGACCTCGCTCTACCCGGCCGTCTGGGACAAAACGGGAACCGCCGCCATCGCCGCCGACGCCGACGGCGACGGCATCGCCGACGCCGGGCTGGTCAAGATCCCCATGAAGGACCTGGACGGCCTGACCTGGTACTACGGCGTCCGCATCATCGACAACAACTCGGCCGTGAATACCTCGGTGGCGTGGAAATCAAATACGGATTACCGAGATACGGCCTCGAAACAGATTCCCGCCAATCTTTTCCCCTCCAATATCGATCTGGGCGCTCTGTTGAACACGGGCGATGCCGGGACGGAAATGGGGCGGCTGAACACATGGCGCTTCAACAGCGCGGCGGCCGCACCCGTGGATGACACCGGGGCCAATCGCTCCGGCGATTTCGCGTTCATCAGCCCCTATGACCAGTTGTGGATGCAGTTGGGCCGGCGTCTGAGCAACCCCATCCTTCCCTTTCAGAAAACCTCCCTCAGCGATCAGATCAACCTCGCCCAGCGGTTCGGCATCATCGGCTCCGCGCAATCCAATCTGGAGCAGATGCTTGCCGAGTCGATTTACACCTGGCCGGGTTCCACTGCCGCGCCTTATCCCGCCAGCCCCTATGCGCCCGACAATTTCAGCGGCTGGTTCAATGAGCTTTTCGATTATGGGAAGGTCCTGAGCACCTACACCTACCGCACGCCCCGCCCACTGCTGGTCTCGCGCAACCCGGTCAGCAATCAGGCCTCCCGCTTCACCGGCACCCTCCCGGCGGGCATGGCCTCCTATCCGGCCAATGCCGACCTCGGGGGCATCGCCAAAACCTCTGTCAACACCGCCACTTTCCCGGAACTCTGGCGCGCGTACTGGAGCGTGATGGTCGATACCACCGGTCAATCGCTCCTCATGAGCGACACCGACTACGCGGCCGCCGGTTATTACAGCACCGCCTATTACGGAACGAAATTTGCCGCCGCTTCCCCTTACACCCCTGTCGCCACGGAGCAGCACCAGGCCCGTATGTTCCGCACGCCCGTGCGAGTGCCCGTCGCCACCCTTTCCGCCGACGACAATTTTCCGCCGAGCCAGGTCGCCCTGCTCCGTTCAGCGATGGCGGCCGTCAATACGCAGAACCTGCTCAATAACGGGATCAATACGCAAACCATCGCACTGGCGGCCGGATCGCAGACCTATTCCGTCACCGTCTATGGAACTCACCCCCAACCCTACATCACCGAAATCTTCGCCCAGACCGACACCCAGACCGATGCCGGCGCGAGCCCCAATCCCACCGGCTATGTGGCCGTCGAACTGTACAACCCTTATGCCACGCCCATTGACATGACCGGCTGGCATCTGGCCACCATCGCCCGCGCGAACGGCACCCCGCCCCCCTACACGCTCACCGACCTCCACACCTTCGCCGCCGCCGACGGGGCCATTGTCATTCCGCCCAACAGCTATGTCGTGATCGAGAATTTCAAGGCTGGCAATACCGATGCTGACGCCGCGAAATACCGCCCGGCCAGCGCCGGCACGGCCCCGGTCGCGGGCACGGAAATCTATGTCCCGACCTTGGGCCATGCGCTGAACAACGAACTTGTGCTGCTTCAGCCGCCGGCGCCCACGGTCACCAATCTGGTCGATTTCGTCCCCATCGATTCGTTTGATTTCACCGGCCTGCTCCCCTCGGTCGCGGGCACCACGCTGGCCGAGGACTGGCACTATCAGCGGGACACGACCAACTGGCGATTCGTCTATCCCGGCCGCTATGACGGCAGCCTGGCCGCCCGCCGCCAGCAGGGAACCGACACCACCGGCCCGTGGGATCCGACCAGCGCCACTCCGGCCGATCCCTGGGAAGCCACCGCGCCCGCCCTACCGCCGACTTTGGCAGCCGCAAACACCGGCGCCACGTATCCGATGACCTTCACCATTCAACTGAACAATCTGGGCATGCCCGGCCCCAACCCGATCGCCGGAAGCGGCAATGCCTACCCCTTCGGCGGCTTCGCCCGCAACGGGGATATTCTCCAAGTTCCCTTCATCGGCGCCTATCGGATCACCGACAGCAGCGGCAATTTGATTGAGTTGAACGCCGTCACGATGGACAGCGTCTTTGCCGAAGACACCGACACCGCCGACGATCTGGGCACCGCCACCAACTATGGCGAGCAGGTCGGGCGTTTCTGCCCCCTCTACGTGAAGGATGCACACGGAGCCGGCGTGGACATTGACGATTTCAGCTACGCGGGCAGCGCCACCAACCCCGCCTCTTATGCCGTTGCTGACGGCAAATGGCATTACCGCTGGGCCTCCAAACTGTTTGACTACCTGACCGTTTTGAATCCCAACGACGACTATACCCCCAACGCCAGCCCTGCCCGCTACACGGCCGTCGCCCCCCAGCCGGTCGCCAACGTCACACCCGGCGTCGCCAATGGGACCACCGAAAACAACACCTCCATCGACGGCTTGATCAACATCAACACCGCCTCATGGAAGGTGCTTTCCACGCTTCCGATGATCACCGACGGCAACGGCAATATTGACGCGGCCAGGAACACTGCATTGGCGCAGGCGATTTTCAAGGACCGCATCAAAAACGGGCCGTTCCAGAGCATCTTTGACCTGAATCGCGTGCCTGGATTCGCCGATTTTGAAGGCCTCATTACCGACCTCTCTACTGCTGATCCAGGCCCGGCGGACGGGGACATCACCCCCCTGACCGGCACGGATGGCGTCACCGGCGATTTTGAGGCCCGGTATCTGGCCCTCAACCGCATCTCCAACCTCATCACCACCCGTTCCGATTCTTTCACCGTTTACATCGTCGTGGAAGGATGGCAGAATGCCGGAACTGCGGCCGCCCAGCGCGTCACCCAGCGCCGCGCCGCCTATATCGTTGATCGCTCTGGCGTCACCGCGACCCAGACCGATCCGCAGATCACTTATGTTCCGAATCAGTAGGACCGATAGACAATTTGGCGGCAGCGCATAATCACTTGTGCGCTAATCCGCTGCAATGACAGAGTCGATGCTCATCATGCGCCGAATTATCAACATCCTGACCGACACCCGTAGCGTTCCGGCCGATCTACATCCATTCAAATCTGTACTGGAACCGCCCTAAAACCATGTCACTTTGAGGAAGATAATGCGCACACATCCCAATGACCCTCAAACAGGCTTCCCGCCTGTCGTTCCGGCTCGTTCCCCAAGCCTGAAGGCGGCCTCCGCCTTGCCAAACCGCCGCCGCCCCCCTGGGAGGCCTCAACGCCCACACCCGGTATCCGCACGCCCGAATCGGGGCATGATTCTGATTGTCGTCGTCGTCCTCCTGACGCTCCTGGCCCTGATGGGAACCGCCTTTATCGGTTCCGCAGGCTCCAACCGCTACGCCGCCCGGCTAAGCACCGTCGGCGCGCAGCAAGACCTCTTGATGGATGGCGTCAAAAACCTCGCCGACGCATACGTCGTCAATGGCCTCTTCGACACCGCCACCAACCCCGCCACCCCCCTCTACCGCCCCCTCACCTCCGCCATCGCCAATTACCACGACTACACCTCCGCCACGGGCACGCCCAGTTCCGGCGCCGCCCCGCGCGATGGTTACCTGGCCGAACGCATTCCGGCGCTCCAGCAGGATGTGGCCTCCGCCTACGACGCAACGACCACCTACAGCGCCGGAAGCATTGTAATTGATGGCGGTTACTATATTTCCCGGCAGGATAACAATCTGGGACATGTCACCTCCGACGCCACGTGGTGGCTCCCCTCGCCCTATTCCGCCACCACGCCGCTATGGCCGGCCATTTCCGCGCCGCTGGGACCCACAGGCGCCAAATTTGAAGACCCCTCCCGCGCCGCCGGGACCAGTCAATGGAACTACTTCCAAAATGTCTTCATAGGATCGAATTCCATCACCAACACCGACGGCACGACCTCGATTTATCCCGCCCTCAACGGATTGATCGCCGCCGACGCCGATGGCGACGGCATCGCCGACGCCGGCCTGGTCCGTCTCCCCATGAAGGACCTCGACGGCCTCACCTGGTACTACGGCATCCGCATCATCGACAACAACTCCGCCGTCAACGCCGCCATCGCATGGAAACCCTCCACCAGTTCCGATTCCCCGGCCGCCTCCGTCCCCGGCAATTTCTTCCCAACCAACATCGATCTGGACGGACTGCTCTATACCGGCATCAACGGCAACAACGCGCAAACGGAAATGGCCGCATGGAACACCTGGCGCTTTAACGCGGCGGGGTGGTCCACTTCTGCCGTCAATGACTCCGCCGCCACCCGTGGCGATTTCGCCTTTATCAGCGGCTATGACCAGCTCTGGTCGCAATTGGGCCGTCGCCTGGACAATCCCGGCTATGACACGGCCGCCGCCCGTTTTCAGGCCGCTTCCCGCAGCGATCAGATCAACCTCGCCCACGGCTTCGCCATCAAAGGCCCTTCCCCTTCCAATATGGAATTGCTCCTGGGCGACTCCCTGTACAATGCCGCGACCAGCCTCGCCCCCTCCGCTCCCTACGCCCCCAACCAGGTCGCCACGTGGTTCAGCGCGCTGTTCGACTACGCCACGGCCGGCACATACCACACCCCCCGCCCCCTCCTGGTGTCGCGCAATCCCGTCATGAACACCATT
>JBIQLO010000037.1:0-24619 GCA_044464175.1 Planctomycetaceae bacterium
GCCCAAGACCCTTGAGCAGACCGCCGCCGCCACCGGCGCATCGGCCCGCGGCCTGCGCGCCATCATGGACGCTCTGGTCGGCCTGGAATTCCTGTCCAAGGACACCCAGGGCCGATACAACCTCACCCCCGAAAGCGCCACCTTCCTGGTCAGCAACAAACCCGAATTCCAGGGGGGCATCTTTCGACACACCAGCCGGCAGTTGATCCCCAAGTGGCTTGAGATCAACGAGATCGTCCGCACCGGTCGCCCGTCCGCCTCCGTCAATCAGAATGATGAGGGCGTGGAGTTCTTCCGTCAGTTCGTCGAGGACATCTTCTCCCTCAGCCGCCAGCCCGCCCAGATCCTGGCCCAGGCCCTGGAACTGGATCAGGCCAAATCCCCCGTGCGCGTGCTCGATCTGGCCGCCGGCTCCGGCGTCTGGGGCATCACCCTGGCCGAGGCTTCCCCCCAGGTCAGCGTCACCGCGGTCGATTGGGAGGGCGTTTTGCCCGTGACCCGCCGCGTGGCCGAGCGCTTCGGCGTGCAGGACCGCTTCCAGTTCCTGGCGGGCGACCTGGATCAGGTTGACTTCGGAAAAGACCACAACATCGCCACCCTCGGCCACATCCTTCACAGCGAAGGGGAGGCCCGCAGCCGCCAACTGCTGCAAAAGACCTTCAACGCCCTGGCCCCCGGCGGCACGATCGCCATCGCCGAGTTTGTCGTCAACGCCGACCGCACCGGCCCCACCCCCTGCCTGATTTTCGCCGTCAACATGCTGGTCAACACCCAGAACGGCGACACCTACAGCTTCGAGCAGATGAGCCAGTGGCTCACCGAAGCCGGTTTTACCAACCCGCGAACTTTGGATGTCCACTCGCATTCCCCGCTGATTCTGGCCGATAAGAAATCGTAGGACAGGCTTCCAGCCTGTCACGACCGAAACCACAAGCTTTGCCCTGACCTGAATTGTCGCCGCCATGTTGTCCGCCGGTGCCTATTCGTTTCGAATGAAGTCGCGTCTGGCGATCTCCCTCTCCTGGGTAGGGGGATACGTCAACGTCATTGCCGTGTTGCACTGCGGCCATGTCCTGTCCCACCAGACCGGCAACACCACCTACTTCGCCGAGGCCCTGGCCCAGGGGTGGATGAATGCCGTCGGCGTCTTCGGGCTGCTGCTGTCCTGCTTCTTCACCGGGTGCGTCGCCTCGGCCTTCATGACCGAACTGGCCGGGCGGTACAGCGTCCGCTCCAAGTATGTTCTGCCGGTCCTGGTGGAGGCGCTGATCCTGAGCTTCTTTGCCCTGGGCGTGGCCTATTTCCCTCCGGTTCCCGCGCTGCAGGGGGGACATCTCTATTTCCTCATCGGCGCCGCCGCCCTGGCTATGGGACTGCAGAACGCCACCATCACCAAGATTTCCGGCGCCGTCGTCCGCACCACCCACGTCACCGGCGTCATCACCGACCTGGGGCTGGAATCGGTGCAATGGCTGCTCTGGTGCCGCGACAAGCTGCGCGGAGGACGCTGGGGCCGCACCGGGCGGCTCCTGCGCATCTCCCGCCGCCATCCCACCATGCTGAGATTGCTGCTGCTGGGCAGCATCTACGGCTCGTTTCTGCTGGGCGTCATCGTCGGCGTACTGGCCTACAAGTACCGCCCCGCGCTGGCGCTGATTCCGCCGATCCTCTTTCTGCTCTGGATCAGCTTCGCCGCCTGGCGCAAGCCCATCGCCGACGTGCGCGCGCTGGATCCCCTGGATGATCCTGAGCTGCAGGCCCGCGGGATTCTCCATTCGCTGCTCCCGCCGGAACTGGGCATCTACCGCCTGCTGTTTCACCCCTCGGCCGCCCATCAGGCACCCAGCTTTCAGAATTGGGTCGATCGCCTGCCCGAGCGATGGCACATCATCATCCTGGTCCTCAGTCCACTGACCCAGCTCGATGCCAATGCCGTCATTGACCTGAAGCAGGCCATCGAGAAGCTGAGCCGCCGGTCGCGCCGGCTGATTCTCTGCGGCATCAACCAGGCCCAGTACCGCATCCTGCACCGCCATCAGGTGACCGATGCCCTGGACCCGGAAAACATCTGCCCCGATCTGGAATTTGCCATCGCCCGCGCCATCGCCCTGCGGCAGGAGTCCGCCGCCATCGCCTCATTCAGCCTGCCGGATGAATTTCGGGCGTCAAGGCGGCCAAGCCTTGCAAACGCAGGGGCGGATGGTATCTCATAGCGTCACATTTTCTGGAGCAATCCCATGCCTTCGATCGACATGCCGCTGGAGCAGTTGCGGCAATACAAGCCGGCCCTGAACCATCAGCGCGACTTCGACGCCTTCTGGGACGCCACCATCGCCGACGCGCTGCGCCAGCCCCTCAACGCCGAGTTCATCCCCTACAACCTGGGCGCGCGCCACGCCGACTGCTACGCCGTCCGCTTTGACGGATATAAGGGCGGGCGCATCGCCGGCTGGTATCTGCGCCCCAGGGGAGGCAAGAAGTTTCCCGCCGTCTGCCATTATCACGGCTACTCCGGACGCGGCCAGCGCCCGCTGGACCTGCTGCCGCTGGTCAGCCAGGGCATCTGCGCCCTGAGCATGGACTGCCGCGGGCAGAACGGGCAATCCCAGGACACCGCCGCCTATACCGAGGGACACCTTAAAGGTTGGATGACTCTGGGCATTCGCGACCCGCAGGGCTACTACTACCGCCATGTCTTCGCCGACGCCGTGCGGGCCCTGGAGGTGCTGGCGGGGCGCGAGGAGGTGGATGAATCCCGGCTGGCCGTCACCGGTGTCAGCCAGGGGGGCGGCCTGACGCTGGCCGCCGCCGCCCTCACCCGGCGCGACCTGCGGATCGCGCTGCCCGATGTGCCGTTCCTGTGCGACTATCAACGCGCGGTGAAGATCACGCCCAACGGGCCCTATCCCGAGATCGTCGATTTTCTGAAGGTCCATCCCGACGTGCATGAACAGGCCTTCAAGACGCTGAGCTACTGCGACTGCATGAACCTCGCGCCGCGCATCCGCTGCAAGACCATCATCAGCAACTGCCTTTGCGATGATATCTGCCCCCCCAGCACGATCTTCGCCGCCTACAACCACATCACGGCCGAAAAGCAGATGGAAATCTATCCCTACCACAAGCACGAAGTCCCCTATGAGCACAACGAGCTGAAATTCCGCCTGCTCTCGGAAGCGCTGCTGGATTGACGATCGGCCAAAAAGCGACGGAGCGAAAAAGGAAGGCCTCCTTCATCGCTCCGTCGCTCGATTGCTTTGCTGTTGCCGCTTACTTGTCCAGCAGCACGCGTTCGATGAATCGCGTGTCCACGTCGCCGTCCTGGAAATGCTGGTTGTCCATGATCTGCAACTGCAGCGGAATCGTTGTTTTGATCGGCTCGACATGGAACTCCGTCAGCGCCCGGCGCATCGTGGCGATCGCCTCGGCGCGGGTGGGGCGGTGGACGATCAGCTTGCCGATCATCGAATCGTAGTTGGGCGGGATGCGGTAGCCGGCATAGGCGTGCGAATCCAGCCGCACGCCCGGGCCGCCGGCCGGCCGCCATTCGCCGATCACGCCCGGCGAGGGGGCGAAATTGCGGTTGGGGTCCTCGGCGTTGATGCGGCATTCGATGGCGTGGCCCAGGCAGGGGATGTCCTTCTGTTTGAATGGCAGCGGCTCGCCGGCGGCGATGCGGATCTGCTGCTTGATCAGGTCGATCCCCGTCACCATCTCCGTCACCGGATGCTCCACCTGAATGCGGGCGTTCACCTCCAGCACGTAGAAGTTCTGGTCCTTGTCCACCAGGAACTCCACCGTGCCGGCGTTGGTGTACTTGGCCGCCTTGACCAGCCGCACCGCCGCTTCGCACAGCTTGAGGCGCACCTCCGGACGCAGCACGGGGCAGGGGGACTCCTCCACCAGCTTCTGGTGACGCCGCTGCATCGAGCAGTCGCGTTCCCACAGGTGCACGGCGTGGCCGTGCTGGTCGGCCAGGATCTGCACCTCCACATGCCGTCCGAATTCGACGTATTTTTCGATGTAGACCGTCGAATTTTTGAAGGCGTTTTCCGCCTCGGCCTGCGCCTGTTTGAGCCCCGCCCGCAGCGACACGTCATTGTGGGCCACGCGCATGCCGCGCCCGCCGCCGCCGGCGGCCGCCTTGATGATGACCGGATAGCCGATCTGGCCGGCGATCTTCAGCGCCTGCTTCTCCTCCTCCACCGGCCCATCCGATCCGGGCACCGTCGGCACCTTCGCCTTTTTGGCCAGCTTCTTGCACGCCACCTTGTCCCCCAGCAGCGCCATCGCGGACGCGGAGGGGCCGATGAACTCGATTTTGCAGCTGCGGCAGACTTCGGCGAAGTGGCTGTTTTCGGCCAGGAAGCCGTAGCCGGGATGGATCGCCTGCACGTCGGCGATCTCGGCGGCGCTGATGATGTGCGGGATGTTGAGATACGATTCAGCCGGTGGGGGATCGCCGATGCAGATCGTCTGGTCGGCCAGCTTCAGATAGGCCGCATCCTTGTCGGCGGTCGAGTAGACCACCGCCGTGCGCACGCCCATCTCCCGGCAGGCCCGGATGATGCGAAGCGCGATTTCGCCGCGATTGGCAATGAGTATTTTTGAGAACATGGGCTGAGGGTCGTGTAGGGTCCGCACTGCGGACCGCCTTGCGAAAACCGGTCCACAGTGCGGACCCGACGCGACTCAACTGGGTTTGACCAGGAACAGGACCTGCCCGTATTCAACGGGCTGGGAGTCGTTGACCAGGATCTTGGCAATGGTCCCGCGGCATTCGGCCTTGATGTTGTTGAACACCTTCATCGCCTCGACGATGCAGACATCGGTCTCCTCATCGACCTTGGCGCCGACGGTGACGAACGGCTTGGCGCCCTTGGAGGGGGCGGCGTAGAAGGTTCCGACCATCGGGCTCTTGATCGGCAGGAGATCGGCGTCGGCCTCGGCTTCCGCCGCGGCGGGCGGGGCGGCCGCGGAGGAGAGCGGCTGCGGCGCCGCCTGCGACGCGACGACGGGCGGGACGTACGCGGCCGCGACGGCGCTGCCGCGCTTGAGCACGACCCGTCGCTCCCCGTCGCGCACATCCACCGTGTTCAGGTCGTGCGCGGCCATCAACTTGATCATTCGCTCCAGCAGCGACACATCCATCGGACTGTCGCTGGCGCCCGATGAACGAGCCGTTTTCTTGGGTGTGGATTTTTTCGCACTCATATTTCCAGGTTCCAGTTGTCAGCCGCCGATTGCCCGTTGCCGCAGGGCAAAAGGCAATTGCCGGCCAAGGGGCTACTCCACGTGGCAATCCTCAAACGATTTGGGAAGGCTTGAGAGGACCTCCCGCCCGCTGTGCGTGATCAGGACATCGTCCTCGATCCGCACGCCCCCTTCGCCCGGAAGGTAAATTCCGGGCTCGACCGTCACGATCATGCCGGGACGCAGCTCCTCCTCCATCCCGCTTCGACGCATGGAAGGCAGCTCGTGGATTTCCCGCCCAATTCCATGCCCCAGGCCATGTCCGAACAGCTCCCCGTAGCCGGCCTTCTTAATGATGTCCCGCGCCACGCGGTCGGCCTGCTTGGTGGTGACGCCGGGGCGCAGGAATTGGATGGCCGTCTCCTGCGCCTCCAAGACGATCTTGTAGATTTCCTTGATGCGCGGGGCGACCCGTCCCACCAACAGCGTGCGGGTCAGGTCCGAGCAATATCCCTTGTAGACCGCGCCCCAGTCGATCAGCACCGGCTGGTCGCGCTGCACCAGCACCTCGCCGGGGCGATAGTGGGGCAGCGAACTGTTGGCGGCGCTGGCCACGATGATCGGAAAGCTGCTGTCGGAGGCGCCGCGGCTGCGCAACTCGAAGCCCAGCAGCCCGGCCAGGTAGTTCTCCGTCTGTCCCACCTTGATTTCCGAGCGGATCGCCTCAAAGGCCTCCTCGGCCACCGCCACGCTCTTGCGCACCAGGTCGATTTCCGTATCATCCTTCACGCGCCGGATGTTGGCCATCACGTTTTCCAGCGGCACCAGCTCCAGCGATACCTTCTGTTCCTTCATCGCCCGGTTCAGGGCATCGATCTGCCCCACGGTGGTGAAGTTGGCTTCGAAGCCGACGCGCTTCACTTTCATCTCCGCCAGCGCCCTGGCCAGAGCCTCGGCCATGTTCCCTTCGCGCAGCGACAGGGTAACCCAGCCCGCCTCCAGTTCCACCTGTTCCTTGAAGCGGAAGTCCGAGACCATGTGGAAGTCTTTAGCCGTGATGATGCCGACCGATTCATCGCCGGTGAAGTTGGTCAGGTAGGAGACATCCGGGGCGTGGGTGAGCATGAGGGCATCGAGCTGCAATTCCTTCAGCGCGGTCCGAACGCTTTTTTGACGTGCTTTCAGATAGGCCTTGGGGCGCGATACGGCGGGTTTGCTCTGCATTATTGATCCCATCAAGCGGCGCGGCAAAGCATCGGACGCCGCGCTCATGTCCATAAAGAGTTAGGACAGTACAGCAGCCGATGGGGCGGTGTCAATGGAAGGAACCGGGCCGGACGGAAGGGCGAAGACGACTTTGCCCGGCCGCGGGGACGCCTGCGGAAGCGGCTCAACGGGCCAGCTGACTAGAGGTGATGGCATCCAGCGACAGGGGACTGAACGCCTGGCGCTGGTATGAGAGATACGCCAGCCCGGCCGACATCGCGGCGTTGTCCGTGCAGTAGGCCGGGGCGGGAAAATGCACCGGCAGGGGGAATTTTGTCAGTGCGCTGCGCAGGCCCCGATTGGCCGAGACGCCGCCGCCGACGAGGATGCTGCGCGCCTTGACCTGCCGCGCGGCCCGTTTGAGCTTCGTGACCAGCACCTCCACGCAGGCGGCCTGGAAGCCGGCCGCGATGTCGGCCAGTTCCTGACCGGCAATGACGCGGTCGGGGGGTGGCGGATTTGGCTTGCCCGGCACGCCGCGCACGTGGTAGAGGACCGCCGTCTTTAGGCCGCTGAAGGAAAAATCGAGCGAATCGCGCCCCAGCAGCGTGCGAGGGAATTGAACCGCGGCCGGATTGCCCTGTTGCGCCAGCCGGTCCAGAATCGGGCCGCCGGGATAACCCTGATTCAGGATGGCGGCGACTTTGTCGTACGCCTCGCCCACCGCATCATCTCGCGTGGCGCCGATCAGCTGAATGTCGCTCCAGGATTCGAGGCGGTAGAGCGCGGTGTGCCCGCCGGAGCAGACCAGCCCCACGGCCGGAAACGCCGGGGCGGCGAAGGACGATAAGGGCGTGTCCCCGCCTGATTCTGTCTTTTCTTCTTCAAGCATCACGCTGTAGAGGTGCGCCTGCACGTGATCGACACCGATGAGCGGCTTGCCGATGGCCCAGGCGAGCGTTTTGGCGGCGGTGACGCCGATCAACAGGGAACCGATCAACCCCGGGCGATGTGCCACGGCCACGGCGTCGATTGCCTCCAGCGGCGTCTTGGCCCGTTCCAGCGACTCCCGCAGCACCGGCAGGATCGCTTCGATGTGCGCCCGGCTGGCGATCTCCGGCACCACGCCGCGATAGACCGCATGCAATCGGGCCTGGGAGGCGATGACATTGGAGCGCACCTGCCGCCCATCCTCCACCACGGCGGCGGCGGTTTCATCGCAGGTCGATTCGATGCCCAGGATCATCGCCATGCGTTGGAGAATAGCATGAGAACCAAAGGTGGGGAATTGAAGGGGTTATCGGGGGTTTGGAATTTCCCAAATAACCAATGACAAAGAACAAATGACGAATCCCCGCTGAGTGTTTATGATGCGCCGCATGATTCCAACCAGCATTCAGGCAAACGTGACATTGAAAGAGACCCTGCCCGCTTCGACGGATGCCGTCGTGGCGCTGATCCACAAGGAGACGGCGTTGGATGAGGTGAATCCCGCCGCGTTCGGCTCCGCCGCTCAGGAGGCGATGGCCAAACTTCTCAAGGCCGGGATCGTCACCGGCAAGTCCAACGATGTGACCGTTCAACTGCTGGAGGCGGGGCGGCGGCTGGTGGTGATCGGGTTGGGGAACATTCAAAAATTCTCGGCCGAGTGCCTGCGCGAGGCGGGCGTGGCGCTGGCGCGACTGATGTCCAAGCAGAAGTTGGCGTCGGCGGCCGTCGTTGTGCCGGTGTTGCCGGAGGGGCTGCCGGGGATGCCGGGGGCCGAACCGGTACAGCCCGCGCTGCCGCTGGCGGTGGAGGCGCTGGCCGAGGGGTTCCTGCTGGGGCGGTTCAATTTCGAGCAGTACAAGGGATCGGCCAATCAGAAGGGGCTGAAGGAAAAAGCGCCGAAGGCACAACTGACAATTGTCGCGCCCGTGAACACCCAGACCAAAGCAGCGCTGCAGCGCGCCCAGGCGGTGGCCGAGGGGCAGAATGCCGCCCGCACCATCGCCAGCCGGCCCGGCAATGACATCAATCCCCCATCTCTAGCACAGTTGGCTAAGGCATGGGCGAAGGAACTGGGACTCTCCTGCCGCGTGCTGGATGAGAAGCGCATGCGGGAACTGGGCATGGGGGGACTGATCGCGGTGGGGCAGGGCTCGCCCGCCACGCCGCCGCGGCTGATCGCCCTGGAATACCGCGCCCGCGGCGGCTCGGGTGGCCGAACAAAGTTGGGCAAGCCGCTGTTGCTGGTGGGCAAGTCGATCACCTTCGACACTGGCGGCATCTCCATCAAGCCGGCCGACAAAATGGGGAAAATGATTTTCGACAAGTGCGGCGGCATGGCCGTGCTGGGGACGATGGTGGCGATTGCCCGGCTGAAACCAAAGGTGGATGTGGTGGGGCTGCTGCCGGCGGCGGAGAATCATGTCTCCGGCACGGCCTACCGCCCCGGCGACATCCTGAAGATGTACAATGGCGTCACCGTTGATATCACCAACACCGACGCCGAGGGACGGCTGGTGCTGGCCGATGCGCTGGCGTGGGGCATCGAAACCTACAAGCCGGCGGCCGTGGTCGATCTGGCGACGCTCACCGGCGGGGTGGTCATTGCCCTGGGACGCTCCATGGCCGGCGCGATGGCCAACAATGATGAGCTCTATCAACAGATCGAACGGGCGGCGAAGCAGGCGGCGGAGAAAATCTGGCGGCTGCCGCTGGGGGATGAGCACCGCGAGCAACTGAAGGCCGATTCGGCCGACATCGTCAACTCCGCCGGTCGGGATGCCCACCCGCTGCAGGGGGGCGCTTTCCTGAGCCATTTCGTCCCCGAGGACACGCCCTGGGTGCATCTGGACATCGCCGGCGTGGCCGACACCGAGAAGGAGACGGCCATGTACGCCAAAGGGGCCACCGGATGGGGCGTGAGGACGCTGGTGGGGTGGATTGCGGATCGCGCGGCAAAGGCGTAAAAGGCAGTCATGCCCACATGGAATCCATCGCTTTATCAGTCCCGCCACCGCTTTGTCTTTGAGTACGGCCAGGATGTCCTGGGGCTGCTTGAGCCGCACGCGGGGGAGCGCATCCTGGACCTGGGGTGCGGCACGGGGCAGTTGACGGCCAAAATCGCAGAAAGCGGCGCGGCGGTGATCGGGCTGGATGCCAGTGGGGAAATGATCGCCGAAGCGCGGCGGCTCTACCCGGCGCTGCGGTTCATGGAGGCCGATGCCACCGCTTTTGCGCTGGAGGAGCCGGTGGATGCCGTCTTTTCCAATGCCGCGTTGCACTGGATCACCGATGCCCGCGCGGCCGCCCGGTGCGTCTTTGCGGCCTTGAAGCCGGGCGGGCGCTTCGTGGCGGAATTCGGCGGGCAGGGCAACGTGGCAACGGTCATGGGCGCCATCGATGCCGGGCTGAGGGCGGTGGGGGTCCAGGGTGAGCCTGTGGCCAGGGGGTGGTACTTCCCGAGCATTGGCCAGTATGCCACGCTTCTGGAGGAAACCGGCTTCAGGGTGCAGTGGATGAATCTTTTTGAACGTCCAACGCCACTGGAGGGGGAACAGGGCCTGCGCCACTGGATCACGATGTTTGCCCCCCAAATCCTCCAGTGCATCGCGGCCCAGCAACACGAGGCGTTCTTTGAGGCGGCCCACGCCTTTGCCCGCCCTGATCTGTTCCGCGAAGGGCAATGGCACGCGGATTATGTGCGCTTGCGCCTTCGGGCCATCCGGCCATGAGCGACAGGTGAGGCGCTGCATGGCGCCGGGCTTGCGGGCGTTGTGGCCGCTGGAAAGTGACGGGGAGCCATCGGCACGGTATTGTTGGGGCCATGGCTAAAAATCGCGTTCTGCTCTGCTCGATGGACGGCGTCCGTCCGGATGCCATTGCTCAAACCGACACGCCCGTTCTCGATCGCCTGGTGCGGGAAGGGGCATACACCTGGAAGGGACGCTCCGTGATGCCCTCCGTGACGCTGCCCTGTCACACCTCCATGTTTCGCGGGGTGGAGCCGGCGCGTCATGGCATCAACACCAACCAGTTCCATCCGCTGGTTCGCCCGGTGCCCAGCATCTTTGACGTGGCCTCCGCCGCCGGCGTCACGACCGGCTTCTGCTACAACTGGGAACAACTGCGCGACCTGGCCGACCCCGGAAGCCTGAACGTTTCATTTCACTACGTTCAGCCGAACGTGCAGCAGCTTCGGGAGAAGTCCTACCGGCGCAGCGAGCCGGAGCAAATTGCCCACTTCTGCAGGATTCTGGAGGCTGTCGATGTCGAGTTGCTGTTTCTCTACATCGGCAGCACCGACGCGGTGGGGCACGCCTATGGATGGATGAGCGAGGAATATCTTCAGGCCATCACCCATGCGGACCAGATGCTGGGGATTGTCTTGGACAAGATGAAGGCGCTGGGCCGGGACAGGAACCTTCATACCATCGTGCAGTCCGATCATGGCGGGCACGAAAAGGGGCATGGGACCGACAGTGATGAGGACATGACCATCCCCTGGATCGTGCACGGCCCCAGCGTCAAGCCCGGCCACGAAATCACCATGCCGGTGGTGATCTATGACACCTGCGTCACCATCGCCCATCTCCTGGGCCTACCCATGAACGACCAGTGGGAAGGGAAGGTCATCACCGACGCCTTTTGCGGCTGATGCGCCGGACCGCGTTTGGATCAGGTCCCATCGTGACGGCGGCGCATGCGGGCTTTATTCCTTCATCGCCCGCGCGTGTTCCTCCAGACGCTGAATCAGCTCCGGCGCTTCCTCCTGGCGGTCGCCGACGGGGCTGGTCCAGGCGAGCTTTTCGTTGCGTTCGATCGCCTTTTCGATCCGGCGGCAGGCGCTGATGACGGTGCTGTGGTTTCGCTTGCCCATGCGCGAGCCAATCTCGGGGAAGCTCAGTTTGGCCGTTTTGCGCACCAGGTACATCGCCACGCTGCGGGCCAGGCTGACGGTGCGCTGGCGGCGCCCGCTCATCAGGTCCTTGTGTTCGATGCCGAAATAGAGGCAGACGGCCTGCAGAATGTTCTCCGGCTTGATCGGCGCGACCAGTTGGCGGTCCAGATCGCCCAGCGCCTCCTGCGCCATCGCCAGATCGGCCGGGCGGCCGGTCAGCTTCACATGCGCGGCGATGCGGGTGGCGGCCCCTTCCAACTCGCGGACGTTCTGCGTGACGCGCCGGGCGATCCACTGGATCACCGGCTCATCCAGCCGTATCGAGCCGCGCCCGGCCAGAGCCCTTAGGATTTCACAGCGGGTGGCGCAGTTGGGCGGGTCGATCCGCACGACCATGCCGCTGACAAAGCGATTGATGAGCGATTCACCGAACTCCTCGATCAGCTTGGGATGCTCATCGCTGGCCATCACCACTTGCCGGCCCATCGCCTCAATGGCGTTGAATGTGTGGAGGAATTCCTCCTGGGTCGCCTTCTTGCCGGAGAGGAAATGCACATCGTCGATGACCAGCAGGTCCAGGTCGCGCATCTTGCGGCGGAAGGTGTCCAGCCGATTGCCGCGCATGGCCGAGAGAAACTCGTTGGTGAACTCCTCCCCCGTCAGGTACATCCAGCGTTTGGTGGGGTGGTGTTCGATGAAGCGCCGGCACAGGCCCTGGAGCAGATGGGTCTTGCCCAGGCCGCACTGGCCGTGGATGAACAGCGGGTTGTACTGCGAGCCGGGGAACTCGGCCACGTGCGCCACGGCGTTGTAGGCCAGCTGATTGCTCGGGCCGACGATGAAGTTGTCCAGGTTGTGCCGGAGGCGCGGGCGCATGGAAAAGGTGGAGGTGGTTTCCGTCCGGCGCATGATGGTGGGGGGGGTGGCCAGGATGGGAACGGAGGTGGTGCGCACCTCGCCCGGGGCGGCGGTTCCATCGCCGGCCGCCGGGGCGTCATCCTGCCCCTTGGCCGAGACTTCGAACAGTTGCGGCACCACGCTGAACCGCACGGGCAGCGAGCAACCCAGCACCTCGTGGGCGGCTTCCTGGATCGGGCGGGTGAAATGCGTGCCGATCCACTCACTGATAAAATCGTTGGGGACGGCGATCTCCAGGCCGTCGTGTTTCAGGTCAAGTCGCGTTGAATTGTTGAACCAAACATGGAACCGCTGCTGTCCGACGCGCTGTGCGATGGCGTCGGCCAGCCGCGCCAACTGCGGGTCGTGTGCGAGGAAGCAACTCATGCCGATCTCCTTCAGGTCAAGTACCGCCGTTCGCGGCGCGCCCGGGCCGTCTGGCTCCGGAGCGCCGCCACCACCCGAGACCGAGTCGCACCGCCTTGGGAGGCGGCCGTCGGCCAGTCGGGACCCGTCCCGTCGCGGCATTGTGCGACGGGCAAAGGCGTCCTGCCCGCAGACATCATCCTTGAGATCGCATCCTTGCGAATGAAGAGTGTGCCGGATTCGTCCCATCGGCACGGTGGGGGGGTGTGCCCGTCCCGCAGCGCCTGCGATTGCGTCGATCCACTTCGCCAAGCCCTTAACGAAGTCGAACCGCCCATGAATCCAACACAACGGAGAAAGTACAGTGGTAAATCTATACTGACAAGGCCGTCTTTATCGGATTTTCCATGCACAGCGATTTAACCATCGGTGCCATCGACACTCTTGGCTTAAAAAAAAATCTTATCTACACGCCATGCACAAAATTATCGGTCCTGTGGATGAGATGTGGACGGACGCCGTCCGGCCCCTCCGATTGACAGGCCCCCGCGGCATGGATAGGGTTTTGTCGTGGTTCCTGCCATTGCCAAGCGAGCGTGTCGTGACCGATGAAATCCGCCAGAAGGCCGAGGAAGTCCTGGGCCATTCGTTCCGCAATCCCGACCTCCTCAAGGAGGCGCTGACCCATTCCTCCATCGCGGACAACCGCCTCCAGAGCAACGAGCGCATGGAGTTCCTGGGGGATGCGGTGCTGGACCTGGTCATCTGCGAGGCGCTTTATCTCCGCTTCCCCGAGCACATGGAAGGGGAGCTGACCAAGATCAAGTCGGCGGTCGTCTCGCGGCGCACCTGCGCGGAGATCTCCAACGAGACGGGCCTGACGGACCTGCTGAGCACCGGGCGGGGGATCAGCGCCCGCCAGGTGATGCCCAACTCGCTGGCGGCCGACGTCTATGAGTCGATCGTGGCGGCGATCTACCTCGACGGGGGGTTCGAGGCGGCCAAGGCGTTCATCCTGCGGACGATGACGCCCAAGATCGACGTCATCGCCTCCAATTCCCACCAGCAGAATTACAAGGCCGTCCTGCAGCAGTATGCGCAGAAGAACCTGGGCGCCACGCCCATCTACGAGTTGCTGGACGAAAAGGGCCCGGACCACAGCAAATGCTTCGAGATCGGCGTTCAGATCGGACGCCAGCGCTTCACGTCGGCCTGGGGTCCCAACAAGAAAATGGCCGAGCAGAAGGCCGCCCTGCGGGCGCTGGAGGAACTGGAGGTCTTCGACGCCGACGAGGTGGACGAGGCAATCGACCAGCTCTCCAGCAGCGTGATCCCGGACTGACTTCCATTCATGAGAACTTCAGTCCCGCCCATTGCTCGGGGCTGCTGACGACGGAGCGGGGATTGGCTCGGCTGCGGGCCATGTGGCCGGTCTCGACGCGGAGCGTCGGCTGCCCGGCATCCTGATAGCGCCAGTCGCAACTCCAGCGCACGGCCTGGGTGCGGTTGGGTTGGCCGCAGTGGAACAGGACGTTGCTGAAGAGCACCACGTCGCCCGGGTCGGTGATGACGTCGACCACGTCCTTGAGGCGCGGCTCCAGTTCGCTTTGGGCGATTTCCAGATAGTACTGGCGGTTTTCATGCGGCACGATGCCGAGCTTGTGCGTGCCGGGGATGAACTGCATGCAGCCGTTCTCCGGGCGGGCCGGGACGATGCCCGTCCAGACGTTCACCATGCGCAGGTCGTTGGCGCTCAGGGCGTGCCCGGCGGCGACGGGTGAATTCAAGTGCGTATAGGCCGCATCCTGATGCCACAGGACCAGCGTCTTGGGGTCATCGGGCAGCTTGGGGCGCACGGTGTAGTTGGGATAAAGGCGAATCTCCGGACCCAGAATCTGCTCGACCAGGTCCAGCACCGTCGGGCAGAAGAACAGGCCGAACATTCCTTTTCGATGCAGATTGCGCCGGAGTCCCGAGGGCGAGAGTTCGGGGGCGAAGCTGAAGAGCTTGAGCAGCCGCGTCTCAAAGGGTTCGGCCTCGTACAGATTGTCGATGTGGTCCATGGCGCGCAGGCCCAGGGCCATTTCATCGACGACCGATTCCAGCTCGGTCCGCACGCCGGCGATCACGGCGGGGTCGATCACGCCGCGAAGAATGACGAACCCCCGCTCATCGAACTCGCGTTTCAGTTCATTGGTGTTCATGCTGTTCCGCCATTCCAGAAGATCCTCTCTACCCATCGGCTTCCGGGATCACCCGCCGCGGACCCTTATGGGATTTCATCGAAGCCGCCGAGGCGGGGCAGATCACCGACCAGGGGCCTGGCGTAGTCGATGAAAGCCTGGGTGATGTTGTTGCCGTTGTCGATGTAGGCCGGGTCCAGGTGCTTGGTTTCGCGGGCGACGGTGGCCAGGGGGGTGAGGAAGGTCTCGATTTTGTACTGGTTGCCCGGGAGCCGGCGCATGGCGACGGAGCCTTCGACGTTGGCCGGGTCTTTGGAATAGTCGACGGCCTTTTGTCCGACGAGGCGGGCCTCGGCGGCGTCGGTGGGGCTGGCGAAGCCGGGGAAGGAGCGCTGGAGGTAGCCGAAGGTGTCGGCTCGGACGCGCAGCTTCTTGCCGCCGGCGGGCTGGAGCTTCTTTGTGATGAGGGAGGCAAGGAAGTCGCCCAGGGCGCCGGTGCCTGAGAGCTGGATGTTGCCGTGGGCGTCCTTTTCGAGATTGGCGCTCATATGCTCGGCCCAGGTCTTGCCGCCGGGCAGGGCGATCCCTTCGGAGACGGCGATGAGGCAGCGGCCATGCTTGCGGTACATGGCATCCACATCGGCCAGGAACTTTTCCTCGCTCAGGGGGGCTTCGGGAACGTAGATCAGGTGAGGGCCGTCGCCTTCGCGCTGGCGGGCCAGGACGGAGGCGGCGGTGAGGAAGCCGGCGTTGCGCCCCATGATGACATCGACCTTGATGCCGGGGAGGCTGCGGTTGTCGCAGTCGTCGCCCATGATGGCGGCGGCGACGAATTTGGCGGCCGAGCCGTAGCCGGGGGTGTGGTCGTGGACGCGCAGGTCGTTGTCGATGGTCTTGGGGATGTGGAAGGTGCGCAGCTCGTAGTTTTCCGCCTTGGCCAGTTCGTTGACGATGCGGGCGGTGTCGGCCGAGTCGTTGCCGCCGATGTAGAAGAAGTAGCGCACCTCATGCTTGCGGAAGGCGGCGAAGATTTTCTCGCAGTAGGCCTGGTCCGGTTTGTCGCGGGTGGAGCCCAGGGCGGCGGCGGGGGTGTCGGCGATGCGGCCCAGGAGGTCGGGGGGGACGTTGCTCAGGTCAATGAACTGGTCGTTGATGATGCCGCGCACGCCGTGTCGGGCGCCCAGGAGTTTCTTGATGTGGGGGGCATTGCGCACCTGTTCGATGACGCCGGCCAGGGACTGGTTGATGACGGCCGTGGGGCCGCCGGACTGGCCGATGACCGCGTTGCCTGTGAGGTTGCTCATGGGGTTGGATCCTGAAAAAGAGGTTTAAGGGGGCCATCATAATGGGAGGGGTGAGCGGGGGAAAGTGGCAATTGGGGTATTCCGGGATGGGGGCAGGGGGCATTGGGTTCGGTTCGTTTCGTAATTTGTCGCAGTGGCGACGGGGTTAAAATCCGCATTTTTGATAGCGCCAGCGGGGTATTGGGTTTGGTGCGTTTGGGTTTGGATGACATTTTGTCGTAGATGGGCGAGGGATGAAGGGCCGGAGGCACGGTGGGGAGAGGAGGGGGGGGTGGAAATAGGCATGGGAAAGAGGATGAGGTTCATGATGGGGAGTATAGCAAATGTTTGGGTTTTGTCAAGGAAAATTTGGGCATGGTTTCTTGGGGACAAGCTTCATTGCTACCATCGCCGGAGTGCCGGGGGAGGGAAGTGACAGGCCGAATGCCTGTCCTACGGCTGGGCCAGTGGGGGCACTGGCGGGACTGTGGGGTTGTGGTGCTGCATCGCGCTGGAATTGCGTTGGGTTCGGGGGGTGGCTAGGGTGGGTGGCATGAGCTATTCATCGGATGCGCCCCTGGAGATGCGGCACTGGATCGAGTTGCGCCATCGCCTGCACCGAATCCCGGAACTGGCGTTTGAGGAGTTCAAGACGGCCGAGGTGATCCGGCAGGAATTGGACCGCCTGGGGATTGAACATACGGATGGGGTGGATGGCGCGCCGACGGCGACCGTCGGTCTGATCGGCGAGGCGGGGCGGCCGTGCATCGCGCTGCGGGCCGATTTCGACGCGCTGCCGATCGTGGAGCAGACCGGGTTGCCGTACGCCAGCACGCATCCGGGGTGCATGCATGCCTGCGGGCATGATGGGCATACGGCGATTTTGCTGGGAGCGGCGGCGGCTCTCAAGTCGATGGAGGCGAGGCTGCCGGTCTGCGTGAAGCTGCTGTTTCAGCCGGCCGAGGAAGTGCTGGGCGGGGCGGCCAAGCTGATTGCCGGCGGGGTGCTGGATGGGCGGCTGGGGCCCCGGCCGCGGGCGATTTTCGGGCTGCACGGGGCGCCGTCGATGGAGGTGGGGTGTATCTCAGCGCCCAGCGGGGCGAGTTCCGCGGGCGATGACACGTTTCGGATCACCTTTACCGGGCGGGGCTGCCATGGCGCTGCGCCGCACCTGGGAATCGATCCGATTGTGACGGCCTGCAGCGTGGTGTTGAACCTGCAGCAGATTGTCTCGCGGCAGGTGGCACCGCAGGAGGCGGCGGTGGTCTCGATCGGCACGATCCGGGCCGGCACGGCGACCAACATCATTCCCGATTCGGCGATCATTGAGGGGACGGCCCGCTGCGCCAGCCAGGAGCGGCGGGGGGAGATGCGCCGGTGGATCGAGCGGCGCTGCGCCGGGATTGCGCAGGCCGACGATTGCCGGGTGGAGGTGGACTGGCTGCGCGGCTGCCCGCCGGGCATCAACGACCCGGCGATGGCCGAATACACGGCCGAGACGGCCCGGCGGCTGGTGGGGCCGGCGCGGATGAAGGATCTGCCGCAGACGATGGGGTCGGAGGATTTCGCGTATTACCTGCAGGAGACGCCGGGCTGCTTTTTCCGCATCGGGGTGCGTCCCAGGGGCCAAAGCAGCTATCCGGTTTTGCACAATGACCATTTCGATTTCACGGATGAGGCGATGGAGACGGGGATTCGGATGTTTGTGGAGCTGGTGAGGGGGTTTAGGGTGTGAGAGGTTGTAGGGTGGGCCTTGGCCCACCGTCTCCCTGCCTGTTTTGTCAGCGTGGTGGGCCAAGGCCCCCCCTACAGGCTGGAAGAACCTGTAGGGGGCGCAGGTTGCTGTGGAATTGTTCGTTGCGATGTGGATGGTCTGCAGGGGGCTGCGGAACCTACAAGCCAACGATCATTCCCAGATGCGGCGATAAAACAAAAAAACAAATTCGCGTACCGCGACCCTCCGGCAATGCACATAACTGTATGAATGCGTTTGAGGAGGATCTCTTGGAACTCACAAAACTCGACTATCAAAGCCCGCAGTCCAGAGAACATGAATCCTTGCTGAATCCGAAGACGGTGTTCATAACCCGTTTGCTGATCTTCTTTTTGATGGCCGTAGCAGGCTTTTATTTGTTCATATTGCTTGGCTGGGGAGGCGGAGTCGTTTGGCTGGGGATAATAGCCGCCTTGGGCTGGCTTGGTCTATTTTCGACGATCGTGGCATTTTTTCGGCTGAATGCGTATGAAGCAAAGGGGATCGTATGGCTTAACGTGGGCATCCTCTTGTTATGGGGGCGGTTCTGGCTGGAGTTGTTCTTTTTGGTCAATTATGTGGTCGTAGAACGGGGTTCAGTTTTTTCTTTTGATGAAGCGGCAATATGGATTCCAATCGTACTCCTTGCACTTTTAACAGGGGTAACGGTAATGACCATAAAATTAGATACGATTGTGTGGAAATACAGGAGATGATATTGCCCGAGCGGACCATTTCCTCGTGACGCGGATGGTCCGCAGGGGGCTGCGGACCCTACGAACTACAAACTGCGGAGCCTGCTCGGGCGTGGGTGTCGGGGGGATTTTGATGATTGTGCGCTTGAGGGGAAGAGGGGTACGTTGGAGTAGGGGAACGGTCGCGTTGCCAGAAGGGGGACCGGGGAACTTTTTCGGGGAGGTTTTATGATTTCCATATCCGCCGAGCGTGTTGAAGGCCAAACGGATCCGCAGGTCAACGGCCGCATTCGCCGAGAGATGGAGAGGCGCATCGAGTATTTCGCGCGGCATCCCGAGCAGATCGAGCAGCGGCTGAGGGAACTGAACGCCGAATGGGACATCGAGCGGGTGGTGGAGACCGGCTCGTCCACGCTCACGCTCGCCGGCCTGCTGCTTTCCATCGGCGTGGACCGGAAATGGCTCCTGTTGTCGTTGGTCGTGCAAGGGTTCTTTCTGCAGCACGCGCTTCAAGGGTGGTGCCCTCCCTTGCCGGTGTTGCGGCGACTGGGGGTTCGCACGCAATATGAGATTGAACAGGAGCGCTACGCGTTGAAGGCGTTGCGCGGCGACTTCGCCCAGGCGACGATGGACCGGCCCCGCGCGGTTCTGGAGCGGTCACGCTGAATGCCACCGGGTCCGCGGCGGGCGGAATTGGGCGTGAAGCTTTGCGAATGGCTGGGACGCTAAGGACTGGAGCGGAAGGGGGGGAATTGGAAGATGCGATCCATTCGACAGGGTGGCTTTGCCCCCTCACCCACCCGCTGCGCGGGTGGCTTCTCCCCCCGGGGGGCGAGGCGGAAGCACCCGCGCCGCCCTCTACGCCCCCGCCGCGTTCCTCTCCCTCCCGGGGCGAGGCGGAAGCTGAGGAATATTTTGCACGGGGGATGGGGTGGATTGGGCGGGTGGGAAGGTGGATTTCCAATGGGGGCCGGATGGGCTATGATATTCCATTGTCTATCAGGAGCGAGTGCTGTTATGTCCGATAAATCATCGAACGTGGCGGTGGCCGCGGCGCCGGCCAAGCCGAAGCCGGGGAAGAAGCGTAAAAGCAAGCAGTTGCCGCCGTTTAACGTGATTTTGCTGAATGACGATGATCATTCGTATGAGTATGTCATCGACATGCTCGGGCGGCTGTTCGCCCATCCGGTGGAGAAGGCGCTGGGGATGGCCAAGGAGGTGGACAAGACCGGGCGGGTGATTGTCTGCACAACGCACAAGGAATTGGCCGAACTCAAAAGGGACCAGATTCACGCCTTCGGGGCGGACAAGCGGATCGCCCACTGCCGGGGGTCGATGTCGGCGGTGATCGAGCCGGCGGAAGGGGCGTAGTTGGGAATTACGAATTATGAATTATGAATGATCCCTCTTTGTCCGGCATTCATCATTCTTAATTCATAATTCTATGTTCCGGGATGGAGACCGACTGATGGGGCTATTGGACGAAATCAAGGCGCCGGGCGATCTGCGCAAGCGGTCGCCGGAGGAACTGGCCGCGCTGGCGAAGGAGATGCGCGCGGCCATCTTCGAGGCGGTGTCGCGGAACGGGGGGCACCTGGCGTCCAACCTGGGGGTGGTGGAACTGACGCTGGCGCTGCACTACGTCTACGATTTCGGGCCATATCCCAAGGGCCCGGACCGGCTGCTGTGGGATGTGGGGCACCAGTCCTATCCGCACAAGCTGTTGACGGGGCGGGCGGGGCAGTTTGAACGGCTGCGCAAGAAAGGATCGGTCAGCGGGTTTCCATCGCCGGATGAGTCGCCATATGACCTGTTTTCCGTGGGACACGCCGGGACGGCCATTTCGACGGCCGTGGGAATGGCGCGGGGGGATGCGGCGCAGGGGCGGGAGAACCATGTGGTGGCGGTGGTGGGGGATGCCTCCATCGTCAATGGGCTGGCGTTCGAGGGGCTCAACAACGCCGGGACGCTCAAGCGGCAGTTGTTGATTGTGCTGAACGACAACGGGATGAGCATCTCCCGGCCGCAGGGGGCGTTCAGCCAGTACCTGGAGCGCGTGCGTGTCAGCACGACGTACGATGAATTCAAGCGGCTGTCCAAAAACATTGTGGGGCAGCTTCCCACGCCGGTGGGTTCGACGATCGAGCATATGTGGAACCACTTCCGGGACGCCCTCAAGAGCAGCATCTGGCCGGGGCAGATTTTCGAGAGTCTGGGGATCAAGTACATGGGCCCGATCGACGGGCATGACCTGCCGGGGCTGATCAACATGCTGGCGGAGTTGAAGCATGTGAAAAGCCCGGTGCTGCTGCACGTGAAGACGGTGAAGGGGAAGGGGTACAACATCGCGGCCAACGAGCCGACGAAATTCCACTCGCCGGCGGCGTTCGAGGTGGAGGGGGATCCGCTGACGGTGAGCGACTGCCGCGTGGAGATCAAGAAGGGGGCGGGCAAGAGCTGGACGCACGCCTTTGCCGACGCCATGGTCGAACTGGGCAAGAGCGAGCCGCGCCTGACGGCGTTGACGGCGGCGATGCCGGATGGGACGGGGTTGAGCCGGTTTGAGAAGGTCTTTCCCAACCGGTATCACGACACGGGGATTTGCGAGAGCCATTTGATGGCGATGGCGGCGGGGATGGCCAAGTCGGGGCTGCGCCCGGTGGCGGCGATCTATTCCACGTTCATGCAGCGGGCGTATGACCAGGTGTGGCAGGAGGTGGCGCTGAACCATCAGCCGGTGGTTCTGGCGATGGACCGGGCGGGGTATGTGGGGGATGACGGAGCGGTGCATCACGGATTCATGGACCAGGCCTTCCTGCGGCCGATGCCGGAGATGGTGCTGATGGCGCCCAGCGATGAGGCGGAACTGGGGCGGTGCCTGCGCCTGGCGGTGTCACTGGAATGTCCGGCCGCCCTGCGCTATCCGCGGGACAACGTGCCGGAGATGGATTTTGAGCGGACGATCGAGCCGGATTTGCGGGCCGAGGCGGCCAGGGAATGGCGGCTGGGGCGCAGCCGGGTGCTGCGGACGGGGGAGGATGGGGCGCTGCTGGTGTACGGGGCGCTGATGGAAGCGGCGATGGAGGCGGCGCAAATGCTGGCGGGGGAGGGGATCGAGCTGGAGGTGATCGACGCCCGGTTCTGCAAGCCGCTGGATGGGGCGATGCTCAAGCGCGTGCTGGGGTCGGGCAAGGCCGTGGTGACGGTGGAGGACCATTCGCTGCAGAACGGCTTTGGCAGCGCGGTGCTGGAATATGCGATCGCGCACCATCTGCCGGCCGATCGGATCACGCGGCTGGGGCATCCGGACCGGCTGATCCATCACGCGACGCGGCAGCAGCAACTGGCCGAGGCGGGGCTGGATGCGGCCGGCATCGCGGCGGGGGCGCGGGAGGCGATTGGGTCGCAGCAGCGCAGGGTATCGGTGGGGGCGCTGGCGGGGGGGGAGTAATCAGGGGATCATTGATCCACTGCCGAGAACGTCTTACAATGTCTTGCATGAGCAGCCTGACCATTCGCATTCCGGAGGAGCTTCGGCGGGAACTGGATCGGCTGAGCCACGAAAAGGGGCAGCCGGTCAGCGATCTGGCCCGGGATTCGCTTCGGCGGTACGTCGCCTTGGAGCGATTCAGGCAGTTGCGGAAAAAGACGGTCCCGCTGGCCGAGGCGCAGGGGTTTCTCACGGATGAGGATGTTTTCAAGGCCGTCTCGTGAGGGTGGTTTTGGATTCCAATGTGCTTCTGGCGGCCTTCGGCACGCGCGGGCTGTGTGAGGCATTGCTGGAAGCCTGCCTTGTGGATCACGTGCTTTGCATCTCCGAGCCGATCCTGAATGAACTGACTAAACACCTTCCCGGCAAATTCAAGATGGGGGTTGGGCGAATTGATGAGATTATGGCCTTTCTGCGGACGGAGTGTGAATTGGTGGAGCCGGCGACGGTCCCCGTCGATGCCTGCCGTGATCCCGATGATCTGATGGTGCTTGGAACCGCACTGGCCGGCCACGCCGATTGCATCGTCACGGGAGATCGGGATTTGCTGACACTGGGGATGTATCGGGGGGTGGCCATTCTCGCGCTGCGGGCGTTCTATGATCGCTTGAAGTGAAAGCGTCTTGAGAACGTGTTTATGCAGATTTGCAGGCGAGTCGCGGCCTCGACGAGGCCCCCTACAGAATCTAAATGCGTCTGGACGGAAACGTTCCCGGCAGGGGTCGAACCTGCAACCTTCGGCTTCGGAGGCCGACACTCTATCCAATTGAGCTACGGGAACTCAGGCCGTGAAAATCTGCTTCCACGGCACAGGAATTTTATCGCGGCAATGGACGGCTGTCCATCGCAGCGCGGGATTTACCAGGCGTAGGCATCGGGGGCGACGCCTTTGCCGGGGAAGATCTCGTCCAGTTCCTTGAGGGCCGATTCGTCCAAGGTGAGGTCCAGGGCCGCGGTGTTTTCGGTCAGCTGCTCGATGGTGCGCGGACCGATGATCGGGGCGGTGACCACCGGCTGCTGGAGCAGCCACGCCAGGGCGACCTTGGCCGGCGGCTGGCCGAGCTTGCGGCAGAAATCCTCGTATTTCTGGAGTTGGGGGCGGTAGGTTTCGGTGCGGTCCTCCACGTTCTTTTCATGGCGGCGCACGCCTTTTTTGGCCAGCGCCCCGGCCAGCATGCCGCCCCAGAGGGGGCTCCAGGGGATGACGCCCAGGCCGTAATGGCGGCAGGCGGGCAGCAGTTCCATTTCGACGTTGCGGTTGGCCAGGTTGTAGATGCACTGTTCGCTGACCAGCCCCAGGAAGTGGCGATTCTGGGCCGCGCACTGGGCGGTAGCGATGTCCCAGCCGGCGAAATTGCTGGAGCCGACATAGCGGATTTTGCCCTGTCGGGTCAGGATTTCCATGGCCTGCCAGATTTCATCGAAGGGGCAGGAGCGGTCGATGTGGTGCATCTGGTAGAGGTCGATCCAATCGGTCTGGAGGCGGCGGAGGGAGTTTTCGCACTCCATGATGATTTTGCGGGCCGAGAGGCCGCGGTCGAGGTTGGGGTCGGGAGCGTCGGGCTTGTCCATGGGGCCCCAGACCTTGGTGGCCAGGACGACGTATTCGCGCCGGCCGCCGCCCTGGGCCAGCCACCGGCCGATGATGTGTTCGGTGATGGCCTCGCCGCGGGTGCGTCCGTAGACGTCGGCGGTGTCGAAGAAGTTGAGGCCCAGGTCGCGGGCCTTGTCCATGATGGCGAAGCTGTCGGGTTCGGGGGTGAAGGGGCCGAAGTTCATGGTCCCCAGGCACAGGGGGCTGACTTTGAGTCCGGAGCGGCCCAGCGGGCGATAGTTCATTACGGGTTCCTCCTTCAGGTGTTATGAACAATGAACAGGGGAAAAGATAAAGGCAAAGCCGTAAAAGTACAGCGCGCAAACCCGGAAAAAGAGATTGGACGCGGGGAGGGGGAGCGGTCGCGTTGGGTGTTTGACAGGCCGAAGCGGGGGCAGTAGAGTTTTTGACTCAGGCAATCCATTGAGGAGGCATTCATGCAGGAATATGAGCGGCTCAAGCAACTGGTGAGTGAGGCGGAGGAGGATGTGCAAAAGGCGGTGGGTGGGAACAAGGCCGCCGGCACGCGGGTGCGCAAGAAGATGCAGGAGATCAAGCAGGTTGCCACGGACCTGCGCAAGAAGATTCTGGAAGGACGCGGCGGCGAAGGGCCGGTCGGCGAACAGGCCTGAGGGATTGCCCGTGGACCGGGGCGATGCGAATCGCCCTTTTTTGTTTTGAATCGTCCGATTGACCAATCGGCGACTCGTCAACCATTAAATAGCCATGCCCCCCCAGTTTTTGTACGACATTTCGACGATTGACCTGTCGCGAGACATTTACGATCAGGCCGCGATCCGTGAGGCCAACCCGCAGCGTGGGGCGATGGAACAGCTCAACGGCATCGTCCATGTGGACCAGGAGAAGGGGCGGATCATCGGTTACAAGGATGTGCGGGCGGATGAATTCTGGGTGGAGGGGCACATCCCCGGCCGGCCGCTGCTGCCGGGGGTGCTGATGATTGAGGCGGGGGCGCAACTGGCGTCGTTCTATACGCGCAAATTTGTGGGATGGAAGGGATTTATCGGGTTTGGAGGGGTGGAAGACTGCAAGTTTCGCCAGCAGGTGGCGCCG
>JBIQLO010000038.1:0-23945 GCA_044464175.1 Planctomycetaceae bacterium
CGCGGGGGGCGGGGGCCGCCGCGCCGGCGCGCGCCATTGCCCCCGAGCCCCCTTCCCTCTATCGGTCCGATCCGGCCGCGGCTGAAGCCCGATCGTCCAAAAACCCGCGCCGGCGGGCCGTTGGAGCGCGCCGACGATCCATTGGAGCGCGCCGATGGGTCGTTGGAGCGCGCCGATGAGGCGTTGGAGCGCGCCGACGGGTCATTGGAGCGCGCCGACGGGGCGTTGGAGCGCGCCAATGGGGCGCTGGAGCGCGCCGATGGCCCGTTGGAGCGCGCCGATGGCCCGTTGGAGCGCGCCAATGGCTCGTTGGAGCGGGCGGGCGGGGCGCTGGCCTGCCCCCAAGGCCCTGTGCCGCCGCGCCGGCAACCTTGCCCGGGGCCGGGATTTGCGCCATAATCCGGCCCGCATATTCAGCGGTCGAGGGCGGGCCGCCGTGGCCCGCCGGTCTTCATCCCAAAGGTCCCCATGCCCGCGCCCGAGCGTCAACTTGAGGAGGAGCTGGTCGGCAAACTGACCGACCTGAAGTATGAATACCGCCCCGACCTCCGGGACCGGGCCGCCCTCGAGGCCAATTTCCGCCAGAAGTTCCAGGCCCTCAACCAGGTCAAGCTCACCGACGGCGAGTTCCAGCGGCTTCTGGATGAAATCGTCACCCCGGACGTCTACACCGCCGCCCACACCCTCCGCCACCGCAACGCCTTCACGCGCGATGACGGCACCCCGCTGAACTACACGCTGGTCAACATCGCCGACTGGTGCAAAAACACCTTCGAGGTCGTCAACCAACTCCGCATCAACACCGACAACAGCCACCACCGCTACGACGTCCTGCTGCTGATCAACGGCGTGCCCGTGGCGCAGATCGAGCTCAAGACCCTGGGCATCAACCCCCGCCGCGCCATCGAGCAGATCGTCGAGTACAAGAACGACCCCGGCAACGGCTACTCCCGCACGCTCCTGTGCTTCGTGCAGCTGTTCATCGTCTCCAACCGCGACAGCACCTACTACTTTGCCAACAACAACGCCCGGCACTTCGCCTTCAACGCCGATGAGCGGTTCCTGCCCATCTACGAGTTCGCCCGGCCGGACAACACCAAGGTCCGCGGGCTCCACCCCTTCGCCGACGCGTTTTTGGCCAAGTGCACGCTCGGCCGCATGATCAGCAAGTACATGGTCATGGTCGCCAGCGAGCAGAAGCTGCTCATCATGCGGCCGTACCAGATCTACGCCGTCGAGCGCATCGTCGAGTGCATCGACAAGAACCTGGGCAACGGCTACGTCTGGCACACCACCGGCAGCGGCAAGACGCTCACCAGCTTCAAGGCCTCCACGCTCCTCAAGGCCAGCGACAAGATCGAGAAATGCCTCTTCGTCGTCGACCGCAAGGACCTGGACCGCCAGACCCGCGAAGAGTTCAACCGCTTTCAGGAAAACTGCGTCGAGGAGAACACCAACACCGAAAGCCTCGTCCGCCGGCTGGTCTCCGATGACGCCGCCGACAAGGTCATCGTCTGCACGATTCAGAAGCTGGGCCGCGCCCTGGACGCTAAGCGCTTTGATTATCGCCAGCGCCTTGAGCCGCTGCGCGACAAGCGCATCGTCTTCATCTTCGACGAATGCCACCGCTCGCAGTTTGGCGAGAACCACCAGGCCATCAGGGAATTTTTCCCGCGCGCCCAGCTCTTCGGCTTCACCGGCACGCCGATCTTCCAGGAAAACGCCAGCTACAAGCGGATCGAAGGGGACGTGCAGACCCTCAAGACCACCGAGGACCTGTTCCAGAAGGAGCTGCACCAGTACACCATCACCCACGCCATCGAGGACCGCAACGTCCTGCGCTTCCACGTCGACTACTACAAGCCCAAATCGGACGAGCTCAAGCCGGACAAGACGATCTCCAAGCAGGCGGTGATCAACGCCATCCTCGACAAGCACGATGCCGCCACCGGCGGGCGGCGGTTCAATGCGCTGCTGGCCACCGCGTCCATCAACGACGCCATCGACTATTACAACCTCTTCGAGTCGATCCAGACGGGCCGGCAGATGGCGGACCCGGACTTCAAGCCGCTCAAGGTCGCCGCCGTCTTCTCCCCGCCGGCGGATGTCAGCCCGGATGTGCGGCAGATTCAGGAGGACTTGCCCCAGGAACAGGAGGACAACAAGCACAACCCCGAGGAAAAGAAAAAGGCCCTGCAGCGCATCATCGCCGACTACAACCGGACGTTCGGCACGAATCACCGCCTCGAGGAGTTCGACCAGTATTACCAGGACGTCCAGAAGCGCATCAAGGACCAGCAGTTCCCCGAGCACGAACTGCCCGAAAAAGACCGGGGCAAAAAGATCGACCTGACCCTCGTGGTGGACATGCTGCTGACCGGCTTCGACAGCAAGTACCTCAACACGCTCTACGTCGATAAAAACCTCAAGCAACACGCCCTGATCCAGGCTTTTTCGCGCACCAACCGCGTGCTCAACGACACCAAGCCGTACGGCCACATCCTCGACTTCCGCGGCCAGCAGGAGGCCGTCGACGCCGCCATCGCCCTTTTCTCCGGCGCCAAGGCCGAAGAGGCCCGCAAGATCTGGCTCGTGGACAAGGCCCCGGTCGTCATCGAGAAGCTCAAAGCGGCCAAAACCGCGCTCGATGACTTCATGGCCAGCCAGGACCTCTCCGGCAAGCCGGAGGACCTCGCCAATTTGCGGGGGGACGACGCCCGGGCTGCGTTCATCAAGCATTTCAAGGAAGTGCAGCGCCTCCAGACCCAGCTCGACCAGTACACCGACCTCACCCCCGAGCAGGAAAAAACGATCCGGACCATCCTGCCCAGGGACGACTTGAACGCCTTCCGCGGCCAATACCTCGAAACCGCCCAGCGCCTCCGCGCCCAGCGCGAAACGCCCGGCGACGACAAACCCAACCCGGAGATCGACCAGCTCGATTTCGAGTTCGTCCTCTTCGCCTCGGCCACCATCGACTACGACTACATCATGAAGCTGGTGACCGACTTCCAATCAAAGAAGCCAACCAAGACGTCGATGACCCGCGAGCAGCTCATCGGCCTGATCGCGGCGGACGCAAAGTTCATGCTCGAGCGCGACACGATCACCGAGTACGTCATGTCGCTCAAGGCGGATGGGGGATTGGATGAAAGCGAGATTCGCGCCGGCTTGTCGCGGTTCAAGGCCAAGAAGGAATCCGCCGAACTGGCGAAGATCGCCGCCGACCACCAGTTGCCGCCGGAAGCGCTCACCGGCTTCGTCGATGCCATCCTCGGCCGGATGATTTTTGATGGCGAACAACTCACCAATCTCCTCAGCCCCCTGAACCTGGGGTGGCGCGAGCGGGCACAGAAGGAAGTGGCCCTCATGCGCGACCTCGTCCCGCTCCTGAAGAAGCGCGCCGCCGGACGGGAGATTTCGGGGCTGAATGCGTACGAGCAGTAAGGGAAGAGACGGACCATGGGCGACGACGGGAAGACAAGACTGACGCCGAAGCTGCGGTTTCCGGAGTTCCGGGAGCCGTGGCAGCAGGTCCCACTCAAGAGTTTGGCGACGCCAATCTCGGACCGCGTGGGAGACGCCGATTGCGTACCCTACACCGTCACGTCTGGCGTGGGCCTTATCAGCCAGGATGAGAAGTTCGGCCGCACCATCGCTGGCAATTCGTTAAAGAACTATATCCGCCTTAAGAGGAACGACTTCGCGTACAACAAGAGCGCGACGAAGGTATTTCCCGAAGGCTATATTGCGCGGTACCTCGACGATGCGAACGCTGCTGTTCCCAACAGCATATTCACCTGCTTCCGACCGGATGTGGGCAAGATCAATCCCGCTTTTCTCGACTTTCTCTTCGCGGGGAACCTGCATGGCCGGTGGTTGCGCAAGTTCCTGACGATCGGCGCTCGTGCACATGGTTCCTTGAATGTGTCCGACGACGACTTGATGGCGCTACCTGTCCCGATGCCAACTGGCCGCCATTCGCCCGCCGAGCAACAGAAGATCGCCGACTGCCTGACGTCGCTGGACGAGTTAATTGCCGCCCAAGGCCGGAAAGTGGAGGCGTTGAACGCTCACAAGAAAGGGCTGATGCAGCAGCTCTTCCCCCGCGAAGGCGAAACCCTCCCCCGCCTCCGCTTCCCCGAATTCCGCGAAGGGCCAGAATGGGAGGCAAAGACGATCGGCGACATCTTCGACACTGCTACAGGCGGGACGCCCGACCGAGCAAACAAGGCGTATTGGGATGGTGGAATCCCATGGGTCACGACCTCGCTTGTGAACTTCAACGTTATCACCAAAACCGAAGAAGCGATCAGTGTCGAAGGACTTGAGAACTCAGCGGCAAAGATGTTCCCGAAAAACACGGTACTGATGGCGCTGTACGGGCAGGGAAAGACACGCGGACAAGTGGCGATGCTTGGGATAGACGCCACCACGAATCAGGCCTGCGCTGCGATTCTGCCGAGCGAAGAGGTTGATCCTAGGTTTACGTTCCTCAATCTCTGCGGTCGCTATGAGGAAATCCGCAGGCTGAGCAACAGCGGCGGCCAAGAGAACCTCAGCCAAGGCCTGCTTCGGGATCTGCCGTTCCAGTACCCGAAAGACCCGGAGGAGCAGCAGCGAATCGCCGACTGTCTCTCCACCCTCGACGCCCGCCTTACCGCCGAATCCCAGAAACTCGACGCCCTGAAGCTCCACAAGCGGGGCCTGATGCAGCAGTTGTTCCCGTCGCCGGAGGACTTGCGGCATGAGCCGGCGCGGATCTCCGATTTAAATGTCCTGACGAAATGAGGTGGTGTATGCAACTGACTCCTGAAGAACAAGAATGGCGTAATGCTCTCGAAAAGGGATTGAAGGAGTTCTCAATCGACGACGACTACGAAGACCGGTTCAATGCGCTTAGTAGTATGCGCGACACGGCGGCGAAATTGCACAATTCGCTCAAGCAACACGGATTTCCGCCGAAGCATCACGCCTACATGATCGAGAATCGCGGTGTGCAGCCGGACGATCCTGAATTCTATTTTCATCTTCACCCCATCGAAGACTTGGTGAAGTTCACCTACGACCCACAGGCCAACGACGACCCGGTCGACAAGACAATCGATGATGACTTCGAGTTTCGCGTCTTTACGCGGCGATGGGGCCATGACGACATCTACAAGATCAAGCGCACAGCCAGCGGCTGGTTGGTGAAAGCGAACATCTACACAGGCCCTTGTGACAAGCTGTGCGCACCGATTTTATATGAATCTCTGCGGCATGACGGTGTTGTATATCCCAACGACGTGGGTCAGTGGTTCGAGTGGCTCTGGCAGCAAGCAAAGGACAAAGGCCTTAGCCATGATGAAGTGCAGCAGGGGTTAAATGATATTGCCGCCTGGATCAAGATCACCGAAGCGAATGCCCCCACGAAGGGAATCTGGAAAGGTTTAGCATGACCGAGAAACCTAAAACTGCAGCGGCATCGCCGTCAGCGAGGAATCGACTCTCAACGACGGGTGTTGTGACCTTTCTGGACGTGCTCGGCTGGAAAGGTATTTACAACCGCGAGGCATCACCCATCGCCACGCTGTCTAAACTCGTCAAAAATTTGGAGACGGCCAGCAGCCGCTTCCGGGGATTGGAGACGCCCCCCAAGATACACAGCATCTCCGATACCATTGTCATCTACAACACGGCCGTGGAAGCCAAGGATGTGACGGGCGTAGTGGACATGCACGGTGCGATCTGCGGGCAAGCCATTGCTGCCTCCATCGCAGCCCATATCCCTGTCCGCGGTGCGACGGCGTTAGGGGAGTTCGAGGTCCAGGAGAACAATTACGTCGGCAAAGCCATCGATGAAGCGGCAAGCTGGTATGAATCGGGTGAGTGGATTGGTGTTCACCTTACGCCCTCGGCCATGTTCGCCGTCGATGGCAACCTTAAGAATTGGGCGGAGTACCAAGCGCCCTTGAAGGCCGGTACCAAACATAACATGCCGTGCGTGATATGGACCAAGGCGTGGAAAAAGGCGGTTTCTGGTGAAGACCCCCGGCGACAACTCCAGCGTGCGTTCCGAGATATGGGGCCAATCACGCCAGACTTCGCAATGAAGTTTGTGAACACCTTGGCGTACTTCGATGAGCTGGTCGAACGCGAACAGGACGCGACGAAGACGGAAGGCATGACACTTACACCATGACCGAACTCGATCAGAAACAACTCGGCAAGACCCTCTGGAACATCGCAGACGCGCTGCGCGGTTCGATGAACGCGGACGACTTCCGCGATTACATGCTCTCGTTCCTGTTTCTGCGCTACCTCTCGGACAACTACGAGGCGGCGGCGAAGAAGGAACTGGGCAAGGACTACCCGGACATCTCCCCCGACGTGCTGGAGAAGACCGGCGCAACCACGCCCCTGCACATCTGGTACGACCAGAACAAGCACGATGTGCCGGAGTTCGAGAAGCAGATGCGCCGTAAGGTGCATTACGTCATCAAGCCCGAGTACCTGTGGGGCAATATCGTGTACCTCGCCCGCACGCAGAACGACGAGCTGCTGAACACGCTACAGAAAGGGTTCAAATACATCGAGGAAGAATCGTTCTCCAGCAATTTTCAAGGGCTGTTCTCGGAGATCAACCTCGGCTCGGATAAGCTCGGGCGGAAGTACTCGGAACGCAATGCCAAGCTTTGCGCGGTGATCAGCGAGATCGCCCGCGGGCTGGCGATGTTTTCGACCGACACCGACACCCTGGGGGACGCCTACGAGTACCTGATCGGCCAGTTTGCCGCGGGCAGCGGCAAGAAGGCGGGCGAGTTTTATACGCCCCAGCGGATCAGCGACATCCTCTCGGCCATCGTCACGCTCGACAGCCAGGAGCCCAGGACCGGCAAGCGGAAGAAGCTGGAAAGCGTGTACGACTTCGCCTGCGGGTCGGGGTCGCTGCTCTTGAACGTGCGGCACCGGATGGGGCCGCACGGGATCGGCAAGATTTATGGGCAGGAATCGAACATCACCACCTACAACCTCGCCCGCATGAACATGCTGCTGCACGGGGTGAAGGACACGGAGTTCGAGATTCACCATGGCGACTCGCTCAGGAACGACTGGGATTTCCTGCGCGAGATGAACCCGGCCAGGATGCCCAGGTTCGACGCGGTCGTCGCCAATCCGCCGTTCAGCCTGAGGTGGGACTCGGGCGAGGCGGCGGCGGAGGATGTGCGCTTCAAGAATCACGGCGTGGCCCCCAAAAGCGCGGCCGACTTCGCCTTCCTGCTGCATGGCCTGCACTACCTGAAGGAGGATGGCGTGATGGCGATCATCCTGCCGCACGGGGTGCTCTTCCGCGGCGGGCAGGAGGAGCGCATCCGGCGCAAGCTGCTGGATGATGGGCACATCGACACGGTGATCGGCCTGCCGGCGAATTTGTTCTACTCCACGGGGATTCCGGTCTGCATCCTGGTGCTGAAAAAGTGCAAGAAGCCGGATGATGTGCTCTTCATCAACGCGGCCGAGCACTTCGTCAAGGGAAAGCGGCAGAACCAGCTCACCCCCGAGCACATCGAGCAGATCGTCAGCACCTACCAGCACCGCCGCGAACGCGAGCGATTTTCCCGCCGCGTGCCGATGAAGGAGATCGAGGCCAACGACTACAACCTCAACATCTCACGCTATGTCTCCATTGCCCAGGCCGAGGTGGAAATCGACCTGGCGGCGACGCACGGGCAGCTGGTCGAAATCGAAAAGGCCATCCAGGAGGCGACCCAGAGGCACAACGCATTCCTGAAGGAACTGGGCCTCCCTCCCCTGCCCTAGCGGATGGGGGCCTGTCTTGCCGATCCGTTGGCGGGGGGCTAGGGATGATGGGGCAGGTAGTCGAGCGTCCGGGTGAAGGGGTGGGGGATTTCCTCGGCGGCGATGTCGAGCATCTGCCGCCACATCTTCCAGAAGTGGGGCGTGTCGCGGTCCACGGGGTAACAACTGATCGCCTCGAAGAGGCGGCGGGGGTCCTGGGTGGCGACGGCGTCCCCCAAAAGCGTCTGGTGCATGGCGAAGGAGGCGACCCAGCCGTAGAGCGCCGCCGGCACGGCGTAGCGCCCGGCCGGCCGGGCGCCGTCGGGGCCGACGGACTGGGTGTATTCCAGCACGAGGCGGTCGGGCAGGTCGGCGACCGCGCCCCGATTGGGGGCGCTGGCGGCCAGGCGCAGGGTCCGCCCCGCGCGGGCGCGGATGAGCATGGCCATCAGGTCCTCATCATCCCGCAGCAGATACCGGTGGCGGGGATCGGGCTCATGCCAGTCGGCATCGCTCAGGTCGGCGGCCAGCAGGGCGTGGAAATGCGCCTCGGCCTGGGCGCGGGAGGCCTGCTCGGCCGCGACGGCGGCGCGCATCTGCTCCAGGGTCTGCCCGGCCAGGGCGGCGGCGCGCGGCTTGTAGAGGGCGCTGATGTCCATGGAGGCCATGCCGTCCAGTTCCGTGGAAAAAATCAGGTAGCCGTAGCGGCGGTACAGCCGGATCAGCGCCCGCAGCCCCTGCTCTATGTGATAACGGGCCTTGTCGGACCAGAGGGGGCCGAAGGCGGGGGGCTGCCATGGGCCCTGGCTCAGGCGGGCCTCGATCTGCTCGTACAGATCGGCCCCGCGCCACCGGGAGCCGGGGAGGATGAAGCTCATGTGGTTGACGCCGACGCAGTGAACCTGGGCGTCGCTCTGGCGTTCATCCCGCCCCAGCAGGCGGCTGATGTCCCAGAGGTGGTTCTGGTGGCCGGCGCAGACGCCCAGGCAGCGGATCTTCGTGTGGTTGTTGACCGCCGCGCTGAGCACGGCGACCGGGTTGGCGAAATCGACCAGCCAGGCCTGCGGGCACAATCGCTCCATGCGGCGGGCCAGGTCCATGAGGATGGGGCCCCCCTTGAGCGCCAGCATCGCGCCGCTGGGGGAGAGCTGGTCCGAGCCGATGAAGCCCAGGTCGTGGCAGGCGCTGCGGAGGCGCTCGAAATTGAGGGGCGTGCCGGCCATCAGCACGACGTTGACGACATCGGCCCCGTCCAGCGCGGCATCCAGCGGGGCATCGTGCGTGATGCGGCAGCCGGAGGCCGGGAACTCGGGCGTCTTGCGGATCATCTGCGCCATGGCGGCGGCCCGGGCGGCGTTGAGGTCGTAGAGGACGATCTCGCCGCCGTGCAGGATGTCGCCGTCGGCCAGAATGGAACGGGCCACGGGCAGATAGCGATGCGCGCCGCCGCCAATGAAGACCACTTTCATGAAAAATCCTTAGTCGTCGTTCAGGTCCACCAGCGGCCGCTCGGCCAGGGGATCGATGCGCACGCGCCAGTGCGCGCTGGGCCAGGCCCAGCTTAATTCCAGAGCGGTTTCATTGTCCATGCGCGGCAGGGGGAGGAACTGTTTTGCGGGGGTAAAGACCGGGGGCTCGGCGACCGGTCCATTGAGGGAGAGGCCCCAGAGGCTCACCAGCATGCGCTGCTTGCCGTTGAGGAAGGTGGGGGCGTCGAAGGTGAAGGACCAGTCCTGGCGATTCCCCTGCCGGTCCAGGCGGGGGGTCTGGCCGGGGGTCAGTTGCACCTGCTGGAGGCTGATGGTGCGCCCCGGGCGCTCGATCAGCGCCTGACGCCAGGGACCGGCCGGCTCCAGCGTCCGGAGGGCAACGGGGCTGTCGAGCAGGCGGAAACGGTCGGTGACCGAAAGCCAGGACTGGGCCAGCGCGGGCATGAGACGCAGCACCAGCGCATCGCCGCCGCGCTGCAGGGCGAAGGTGCGCCCCAGAATGGGGGGCAGCACGGCGTTGGGGCCGGGATTGCCGCGTTTGTCGGCCTCGTACTCGTGCAGCTCGCCGGGGTGGCAGCGGCGGGTGGGGCCTTCGAGGGTCTCCCATTGCAAAAAGCCCCAGTCGCCCTCGCGGTGCCAGAAAACGGCGGGGAAACTCTGCCAGGCCAGGCCCCAGGTCTGGAATTCCGCCTCGGGCATGATCGGAAAGTGGGAGAGGGTGCCCAGGCGCACCTCCGGCTCCAGGCGGGCGATAGCCTGGGCGCTGCGCATGCAGGGCACGCGCACGTCCGGGCGCTGGGGGGCGGGCGGGGCGACCTTCTCATGCCAGCGGCGCCGGGCCAGGATCCCGCCCAGGAGCGGCATGTTGCTGATGCGGTTCCAATGGTCGGGCGTCAGGGGGGCAACGCTCTGGCGGTAGCTGCCGGCGACCCAGTCGCGGTATTTCTCGGCCACCGAGGGGCTTTGCAGCAACGCGCTGCAGCGGATGGTGGGGACGCGGATGCCGCCGACGAAGGCATCGTCCACCGCCAGGAGCTGGTTGATGGTGGCCAGCAGCGACTGGCGCAGCTCCGGCGGCAGGTGTTGCTCGAAGACCAGCAGGGCGGAGAGTTCCGTGAGGCTCACCCGCCCGTAGACGTTGCTCAGGTGTTCGCCGAAGCCGAAGCCCTCAGCGCGCCAGTAGGCGAAGGCGTCGAGCATTTCCCCGGCCAGCACGTCGCGCCCGTGCTGGGTCTCCAGGATCTCGGTCAGCAGCCAGGCGCAGGCCAGATCGCCGGCGATGCCGTTCATGCAGTGGAACAGGCGCCGGCCGATGTGCTTGGAGAGAAAGCGGCGGTGCAGCCCGGTGAAGAGGCCGCGCATGTGCTGCTGCGAGGCCTGAGAGAGCCGGTCGCGGTATTCGTGCCAGAGGGCGATCAGGCCCAGGGCGGTGAAGAAATCGGAATTGCTGTCGGTGCTCTGGTTGGGCGGATCTTCCCAGTACCACTTCATGCCCCCGGCGTCGGGCGCGGGGGATGGAAGCTGCATGCGGGCGACCATTTCGATCACCCGGTCGGCCGGGAGCCGATCCAGCACGCCCAGTTCGCCGCCCAGCAGGAGGCGTCCGACGGCGTCGGGGCCGGGGTGGACGCGGTCGCCCAGATGGATCAGCGGCTGGGTATGGGCCGGGCGGTGGGACCACCAGAGGCCCACTTCGGGATCAAAGTTCTTGAGCCAGTCCATCAGTACGCCCTTCCATCATAGAACCAGAAGAAGTCCGCCTTGTTCGGGTTGGTCTGCGCCTGGGGCAGGTGCTTGTAGAACGAGCCGACGTGGCCGTCGAGATAGAGCACGTTGCGGTTGCCGTTGTGGCGGGCGGCCAGTGGGTCGGCCCATTCGGTGGCGGAGTTGTACTGCAGGCGGAAGCGCGTGGAGCCGGGCTTGGTGGCGATGTCGGCCATGAGGCAGAATTCCGAGGGGTGGCGGTACTGGGTGAGCTTGGGATAAATCCATGTGGGGCCTACTTTGTATGCTGTCGCCTGGTTCATGCCGTAGCTGGTCATATGAGCGCTGTCGGGCGGGACCGGATCGCTGGGGCAGAAGGCCTGGGGGATGTTGTGGGTGAAGATGTCCCCCATGGGGTGGTTCAGGTAGAACCAGATGCCGCGATCGGAGGGCTTGTAGTACCAGAACCGGAAGGTGCCGGTCGGGTCGGGATCGTAGGCGCAGGGCACGATGTATCCCTTGTTCTCCTGGGCGTACATCATCTGGGCCATGCCGATCTGGCGCAGGTTGTTGCTGCACTGGATGCTCTTGGCCGCCTCGCGGGCCTTGTTCAGGGCGGGCAGCAGCATTGCGATCAGGGTGCTGATGATGCCGATGACGACCAGCAGCTCCACCAGGGTGAAAGCTGTGGGACGATGGGAACGACTCATGGCGTACCTCCTGTGAAGGTGAAGACTTGTTCGGTGATCTGATTGGCGGCGACGTCGCGGGCGGTGATGCGCCAGCGGCCGGGCGGGGCGTTGAGGCCCGTTCCGGTCGGCAGGTCGAGGCCCTCGGGGCCGACCCAGTAGCGGTCGCTCCAGAGGGGGCCGGCGGGGGACTCGACCGAGACTTCCACGACCGTGCCGGCGGTTTGTCCTTGCGGCAGGGCGATGTGGAGGGATTGGGGCGTCGCCTGGACGGTCAAGGGGGCGGGGTTTTGGGCGAGCAGTTGGAAGAGGCGCCCATCGTAAGCGCCCAGTGAGACGGCCAGCGTGCCATCCGCGCTCAGCGGGAACACCTCATGCGTGGCGGCATCGACGGCGAAGCGGGCGGCGGCCGGGCCGGTGAGGCGGGCGTGGGCCTGGGCGGGCTTGCCGGCGTGGTTGTAGAGGATGAGAAAGCGGGCGGGCTGGGCCTCTTTGTCCGGAACGCTCAGCAGGCGGCCCATGATGGTGGGCTCGGGCGTCACCACGGGCGGGGGATTGCTCTGGGCGAGCGCCTTCATCGCCGCCTCATCCAGCGGGCGGGCGGCGGGGAGGCGGTCTTGCGTGTCGTACTTTTTCGACGCCCAGCGCAGGACCTTGCCCCCGCCGGCGGCGTACCGGCTCACCGCCTCCAGCGTGGGGGGGAGCCACTGATCAACGTAGGAGACGATGACGGCATCGTAGGTCTTGAGCTGGTCCAGGCGGTCATCCGGAAGGATGTCGGCGCTCAGGTCGTGGCGGACCAGTTGAACCATCAGGGCCTCGAGCGTCTGCTGATAGGTTTCGCTGTAGCCGGGATAGGGCTGCACCAGCGTCTTGCGATCGCCGCCGGCCTCCCAGGGCATTTTCTTGCCGGCCACATCGGCCACGGCCAGGACCTCGCGCGGATAGAGCACCGCGATGCGGGGGCGATCCGCCTGCCAGCGCTGGACGGCAGGACCCATGGATTTGGCCAGGCGGTCCAGCGGGGCGATGGTGTCGATCACCTCCTGGCGATAGACGCCGGTGCGTTCGCCGTCGCCGAAGGCATACCAGCGCCAGCCGTTGATGCCGTTCATCATCATCGCCCAGACCTGCATGCGGATGGAGTCGGGACGATTGCGGTATTCCGAGGGCCAGACAAAGGTGGGGCGGCCGTTGTGGCGGGAGAGGGCGCCCAGCATCGCGAAGGTGAACAGGTCCTCGCCCAGCCCGGTGACGCTGGTGGGATAGACATCAATCTCGTTGCGCGAGGCGTATTTGAAATCCGCCGGGACGTAAGAGCCGAGCAGGCCGGAGTGGTGGGGCGAGATGACATAGCTGGTCATCAGGTCCGGACGGAGCGACTGGACCGCCTGGCGCATCTGCTCCATCCACTGGTTGTAGCTCCAGTCGAAGAAGCGGGCCAATTCCAACTGCTCCTGCCGCGTCTGGGGGACCTGGCGCAACGGGCGGTGATATTGCTGTTCAAAGGCCGCCTCCAATGCGCCCGGCGGGCGCTTGTCCCAGTCTTTCCAGTAGTAGGCGGTCCCCTCATCGTCCACATAGATCGATTTCACGGCCGGGTACTGGGCGTAGGGCTGGCCCAGGCGGCTAAACAGTTCGGCCACCTTCTGGCGCGAGGCTTCCTCCAGGGGCGGGTAATAGGAGGCTTGGCCGGAGCGGATGATCGCCCGCAGGCCCAGTTTCAGGCAGTAGTCGGCCGCGCCGTAGGCATGGCTGTTGAAGCTGCCCACGGGCGCGGCGGTTGCGCCGTAGTCGGCAATGCGCTGGAGGGAGGCCATCATCAGGAAGCTGTCTTCCGCGCTGTAGAAGGGAGGGCCGCCGCCCCAGATGATCGGGGCGGTAACGTTGGGGGCGTGGACCAGTTCCAGCCGCTCGGCGTCGGTTCCCTGATCGGAAGTGAGGCCAAGCGCATAGGCGCCCAGGGCCCAGTTCGTGGTGGGAATCTGGATCGTGCCGGGGGCATCCAGCGTCTGCTGCCACATGACCCGCCCGCTTTGGTCGCGCACGGTGAGTTGGCCGGGATGGGCGACGGCCACGGTGATCGTCTCGCCGGGCAGGTAGACGTGGCGATGGTGGAAATTGAAGACCGGCTGGGCGGCTTCCCCGGAAGCGGGGTAGGGGATCGACTGCAGCGCCCGCCGGCCGGCCCAGGTAGCTTCGATCTGGGTTCCCGGCGGCAGGGGGGGCAGGTCCAGGCGTTTTTCGCCCTGCGCGCCGGCAACCAGGGCAAACGGCTCGCTTTGGTCCAGCAGGACTTCAAAATTCGCGCCGGTCGCGCGCACGTGCAGGGTTCCTTCCACGGGCTGGGCGGTGGGATTGGCGGCCGATATTGCCACGGATTTTTCGGCGGACTTCACCGCCAGCACGGGGTGGCCCTGCTTCGTCGCCCAGTCGGCGATCTGCTCGAACAGCTGCCGGGCGCCGGACCAGAAATAGAGCTTGCGCTCATCGGAGAGCATCACCGCCAGCACGCGCCCCTTGCCCAGGTCCTGCGCCACCAGCAGGGGGTCATTTCCCACGCGGGCCAGCACCCGCGCATCGGGACTGGCCTTCACCTTGTGGTAGTCCGGGGCGATCGCATCCCAATCCAGACCGGCGGTGATCGGGTTGAGCGCGTCGGTTGGCTGGGCGGTCTTGCCATGACGCATCCAGGCCCATTCCGAATCGTGCCAGAAGTTGGCGCACGTCACGATCGGGCCGATGCGGCGCAGGGAGACCGGCGCGCCGTAGGGATCGGGGCGGGCCATGGCCCGGCGGCGGAGCGAGTCGGCATCGGCGGACCAGTCGGTTTCGCGGAAGGGGGTCTGGCGCACCCAGTCGGGCGTGGTGAGAATCTGAACGGGCAGGAGGGACTCAATGCCGCGCCAGTTGCCGAAATCCGCGCCTCGCCCGCCGAAGGCCTGATACCCGCCCCAGAAGACAATCGTCCGGCCGGAATCGGCGTAATCCTTCAGGTCCGACAGATACGGTTCCAGCGCCCCAGCGGGGAAATCGTTCACCACCAGCAGGTCGTAATCGTAAAGATGGGCCAGATATTGGAGGTAGTTGGTTTCATAGGCGACATCGACCTGATAGGCCGGGTTGTCGCGCAGGAACCAGGCGAAGCTCTCCCGCGCGTGATAGGCCCATCGCTGGGCGTAGATGATCTGGCCGAAGTAATAGTTGTAGTTGTACCCCGTTCCCGGCATGGGCTTGACGTAAGCCTGGATTTCCGGGAAGGCCTTGGCGTCGGCCCAGGCGGCGTTGCCATAGTCCCACTGCGAGAGGACGAGGATGCGCTTGTGTTTGGGGGATTGCGCCGCCCGCGGCTGGGTCGCCGTCCCAATCGCCAGCGTTTGCCTCTGTTCGATGCGCGGCGCCGGCGGGTGTTTTTCCGGAACGGGGATCGCCCCGCTCAGGCCCGCTCCCAACGCCTTGGCAAAGCGATCGGCCGCCTTCCCGGAAAAGGGGGTGAACTCAATTGTGGATTCCCAGACCGCGCTTCCCTCCAGGCGAGTGGGTGCGTAGATCCATTCCATCGTACAACTGTCGGCCATGGGCCAGAACATCTTGCTTTCCATCTGGTCGTACGCCGCCCGGGCCGCCAGCCCGCCGCCGGCATCGCTGAGGATCATCCAGCCGTTGACGAAGTCGGTGATAGGCTTTTGGGGCTCATAGACCACGCCGCGCGCGGTCAGGACCGCCATGTTGGCCTTCCGGGCATCGCTGCCGATGGCGATCCAGTTGTGGACGCGCAGGCGCAGCTCGCGGGGGGAAAAGCCGGTGTTGCGCACCTTCAGCGTGACGGTCAGGGCGTGGGCCCCCTCTTTCAGGGAGACCTCGCGCACGATCTGGAGCCCGCGCGTGGAGGCGCTGTCCCCCTGGCTGGTGAGGCGCACCAGCCCCGTGTCCGGCCCCTGCTCGACCAGCTCAAAGGTGCAGGGCTGGCCCACCAGCGTGCCGGGATAGGATTCCCCGCCGGGAATGAGGCTGAGCAGCCCGCCCTGTTTGAGTTTGTTGTCCCAGTGGACCAGCTCCTGGTTGCGCTGCTTGTCGATGAGGGAGATGATCCGCCCGCCGGCCTGCGGCGACACAACCGCGCGCAGGAATTGATTTTCCAGCATCAGATTGTCGATGCCGTAGGTGTCGCCGGCCTGCACCGTGCGCACCTGCACCGCCGCCGCCGCGCCGGCCACGCTCCAGGCCAGCGCCATTGCCCCGATTATGCCGATCCACCGCTTGAACACGCGACACCTCAACTTCCGATCCGGCCTTTGAAAAGCCTCGCTCGCCATCCGAGGCGCGACTTTCCGTGGAACCCCACGGACTGGCAGCCCGTGCTATGGGTTGTTCGAAGTTCCGGGTTTGGGAATCGTGATTTTTTTGGCCACCTCAAAGAGGTTTTCATCCGTCATCAGCCGCTTGAGGGTTTCGGGGGCATGCCGGGTAAAGTCCGACCGCGCTTCGGCGTTGGGGACGTTCAAAAATGAACGGAGGGCAAAGCGCAGCGGCTGGGCTTCGGCCGGCTGGTCGATCCGCAGGGCGGAGGTGTATTCGCCGCAGGTGAACTGCACCCTGGCCGCCTCGGCCGCCGACCAGGACCAGCCGGCCGCGCCGTGCCCGTGGCTGTTGGCGGCGGGATCGAGCGTCTTGTCATAGAGGAATAGCGAACCGGCCGCCTTGAGGGGGGCGGGCTGGTTGTTGTGTTGCTGGTCCTTGTCCTCAATCAGAACCCAGCGGTCGCGGCTCTGGGGGGTGGGGCAGTAGCCGCCGGGGGCGGTGTTGAAGATAACTGTGTATTTTCCCCCTCCCTCCACCGACAGCCGGCCGTAAAGGGGCGATTCCTCCTCCAGCAGGATCAACCGTAATTCGACTTTGGGCGTTCCTTCCCAGCGGATCGCCACGCCCTTGCGGTCGAGCTGCCCCGTGAGCGGCTCCACCTCGAAATCCCGCCTGGCCAGCGTCAGCCCCTGCGGGGCGGTAACATTGAACGCCAGCCACGGGGCGGTGTAGAGGTGATCGATCTGCACCGCGGCGATGCTCGCATCGCCGCCCGGCTGCCCCGACTTGTCCTTGTAGCGCTCGTAGCGAATGGTATAGCGCGCTTTGTCATTGCTCAGGGTGATCTGGCGCGAGACCCAGTCGGTGCGGTCGGCGTTCTTGCGGGCGACCGGCTGCTCGCCTGAATCCTTGAGCGTCACCGCGGCCGGGGCCGGGGCGGTCAGGCCCCATAGCGCCAGGGCCGCCAGGGTGCTGAGGAAGATGCGCTGTGAACCACCCATTTTTTCTCCTTCAGGTTGTGCCGTCGGCCGCGTGCGGCCAGAGGGTACGGGCGTCCAGTTCCATGAGATTGAGAATCTGCTCGACGCGCCGGCATCCGGCCGCCACGCCGTCGGGGTTTTGCAAAATGCGCGGCATCTCGTTGCGCAGCAGCGCATCGACGGCCGGGTGATAGACCCACGGCATGGCCATGCGGGCGTTGGGCGCTGAGGCGACGAAGCCGCTGCGGTCGTTGCGCGCCGGCACGTTGAAATAGCGCCGGGCCGATTCCTGTTGCGCCGGCATGGCCGCGTTGTGAATCGCCAGCAAATCCTGCCCGAAGGGACCGCAGATCAGCTTCAGCAGGTTCATCGCCTCGGCTTCAGACCGTGCGGGATGGCGCACGCCCACGCAGAAGCCGGCGCCGGAGCAGGCGGGCTTTCCGGAGGTGGGCAGCGGCAGCGACATCCATTCGTCGGCCGCATTGGCCAGAAACTGGCAAAACAGCGGCTCTCCCACGAAACAGGCGATGTCGCCGGCCTGGTTTTCGCCCAGAAACCGCTCCGGCCAGACCGACAGATCGCGCACGTGGTCCTTGCCCACCCGGTGCAGGACCGACGCCGCCTCCTGAATCGCCGTGATCGCGGCGGGTTGCCCCAGCACGCACCGGGCGGTGCCCGGGGCAAAGACCTCGGCCTCATGCTGCCAGAGGAAATTTTCCCAGTAGAGGGTCGGGTAATGGAAATACCCCAGCCGCCAGAGGGGGTGCCCCCCGCGTTTGGCCTTCAGCCGTCCCAGGGCCCGGGTCAATCCTTCCCACGAGGCGCAGGCTGCCGGGTCGATGCCCGCTTCCTGGAAGATCGTCCGGTTGCAGTGGAGGGCGGTGACGTTCAAATTGCGCGGCAGGGCCACCAGGGCGCCGCGATGGCGGCAGATGGACAGGGCGGCCGGCCAGGCGCCGGCGATTTCCGCCTGCAAGGCTTTGTGCCTGCTCAAGTCCGCCAGCAACCCGCGCTGGGCCAGCCGACCCAGCCCCGCCACGTCCATGCTCAGCACGTCCGCCGACTGGATTGCCTGCTCGCGCTCTCCCGGGGCGGCATCGCGTCCGATCCGCCGCACCTCCAGCCGCCACCCCGGGTGCATCTGCTCGAAACGGTCCACGATGGCGGTATCGGCGGCCGAGGCGTATTCCAGATCGTGCAGTTTCAGCCAGCCGAGTGTCCGCGTCCGTGTGGCCGGGCGGGCCGCCTTCACCCCGCGCAAAAAAGTTCCCTGGCGCGGGCGCTGATAGATCAATCCCTTGTCGATGAGAATTTTGAGCGCCTGGCGGATGGTGATGCGGCTGACCTCAAACCGCTCGGCCAGTTCTCCCTCGGTGGGCAACTGGCCCTGGGCGAAATCATTGGCGGCGATCGCCTGTTCCAGCTTCTGCGCCACCTGGCGGTAGAGGGGGCGATAGGTGCGATACCCCGTCTTGGACGGGCGGTCGGCTAGCAGCGTCAGATTGTCCCGCGTAACTGACATGCCGGGCTCCAGCAATCCCCCCATTTTCGATTCCAATGAGCCGGTCGAGGGCTATTTGTACTAGGCCTGGGCTATTTGTATTAAAGTTGTCGCGCCATGTCAAAGTTTTTTGAAATGGATCATTGAGGCCGCTGTGGGAGGTGGCAGCCCGGTCGGCCGCCACGGCCGCGCCGTCACCAACGGCGGCATGGAGACGGATCACGTTTATGACGAGAACGGCAATCATGTGCTGGCACAGGCCGACGCCAATGGTGTCGTGAATTACCTCATGAGAGATGGGCACGGCAGCACTCGCGCGTTGATCGACTCCGCGGGCACCGTCACCCAAACGCTGGATTATGACGCTTTCGGCGGCGCAATCGGGTTTGATCCCGCCACAGTGGGAACCGAATTTCTCTTTGCAGGTGATGCCATTTACGATGCGCCCAGCGGTTTGGACGACTTCAATAGGGATCAGGGCCGGACGTGCGGGATATATTTCCAACGCGGCAATGGGTGCGGTTACCAATGTGGCGACCAGCTTTGTACTTAAAGGGAATTACGGAAAACAAACGGAACGGGATTGGGACGGGAGGCATCCTGCAACTGCAGAATGAGCCATCTCAGGGTCGAGCGAAATCATGGTGATGAAAACGACTTCCGTCCGGCTCTCCGTTCCTCTCCAAATCGACTTCGACCATCTATGACGCGGAACCGGCATCGCTGGACTTAAACCTTCGAGCGTTGGGCGCAACCCGTAGCGTCTATGACTCCCTGGACCGCGTTGTCGGGACCGAGCGGTACAAGGACGCCGAAATCACGATCGGGGCCAATTCGCAGTATTCGGGCCTCCTGGCGGCAACGGCTCCCGACGCGGCGACCCTCATCGCCGCGTACAAGCGGCTCTCCACCACCTCAAGGTCTTCAACGATCAAGGCCAGATGACCGAGAGGGTGGATGCCCCGTGCCTGCGCAGCGGCGCGCTCTACTACGCCAGGCGGCTTGGACCGGGGAAAGAAAGTCTCCGGCCATCGACGCACATCCATCCCAAAAGCCAGGCTGGTTTACTGCGTCGGTTCCTTCCCCCGGGGCCGGATGCGCTCGCCGGTGAATCGGGTTTCATCCCAGAAACAGGTCTCATCCTCCCAATAGCGGGCCGATTCGCGGTCGTATCCCAGCCCGGCCGCCCCGATCTGCCAGCGCATCAGCCGGTCCTTCAATTCGCCCACCACCGCTCGATGCTCGGGCCGCTCGGCCAGGTTGATCCAGTTCCAGGGATCGTTGGCCACATCGTACAACTGGTCCGGCCCGTGGTCCCCGACGATCAGCCGCCAGCGCCCGTGGCGGATCGTCGCCTGCGCCAGGTTTCCGCGAGTGGATTCGTGGGTGTTAAATGAATAGGCCGACGCCTTGGCCTCAAACGCCTCTCCCGCCAGCAGCGGCCAGAAGGATCGCCCCTGTACCGATTTGGGCACGCTCAATCCCGCGTATTCCATCATCGTCGGCAGGAGATCGATGTTTTCCACCAGCCCTTTATAGGCGGGTTGTCCGCCGGCCTGTCCGGGGGCGCGGGCAATCAGCGGAATGCGGATCAGCGGGTCGATCATGTTCCAGGACTTGCCGAAGATGCCGTAACCGGTGCCGTAGTCGCCGTGGTCGGAGGCAAAGAGCACCAGCGTGTTTTCCAGCAGCCCACGCCGGCGCAGGTGATCCAGGAGGCGCCCCACCTGCTCATCCACGAGACTGACCAGTCCATAGACCATCGCCAGGAACTGCCGCAGTTCCGCCTCGGTGGCGTACTTGCGGTTCTGCACCACCCAGTCCACGAATTCCTGCGGCTTGCTTTCGGTTTCGGCCGGATGGCGGGGGGCCAGCGTCAGCCTGGACGGGTCATACATTGTCGCAAACCGTCCGGGGGGGGTGAACGGCCCGTGGGGAGCGATCCAACTGGCCATGCACAAAAATGGCTTGTTGCGCTCCTGCTCCATGAATTCGATGGCGCGATCCGCCACCACTTTTTCAAAGTAGTGGTCTTCCGGAATGCTCGACTGGCCGAAATTCCAGAACCGCGCCAGCTTCTGTTTCACCCCCTTTTCCGGATAGCGCACCCCCACGCCCGCCTCAGCCAGATACTGGTTGTACGCCTTCGTTCCGAAATAGGTGCCCCACCCGTCGCCCTGCATGTGCGGGTCTTCCACTCCGTAATGGGTCTTGCCAAAGTAGCCGCTGTCATATCCCGCCTGGGCGAAATAGCGCCCCATCGTCACTTCCGAGGGAGGCAGCGTCTGCGGCAGGCAGGTCACCCCGGTCCCCACGGGATAGCGACCGGTCATGAGGCAGGCGCGCGAGGGCTTGCAGACCCCGCTGCACGCCTGGGCATGGGTAAACCGTACTCCCTCCCGCGCCAGCCGGTCCAGATCGGGCGTGCGCACATCCGGATGCCCGGCCGCCCCGAGCCAGTCATGCATCTGGGCATCGGTGTGAAGGATGAGAATGTTCCGAGGGGAAGATTTGGCCATGCGTCTATTGAATCCGAAAAATGGGTCTGTTCCAACCACCTACCAGTCGCCTGCCGGGGCCGATTTGGCTTTGGGCGCTGCTTGTGTCCGGAAAGCGGATTCCGAGCCCGACGTATCCACCTCCAGCACGATCAGACCGGCTCCGCAAATCGGCAGCGCCACGGTGGAGGTGGCCGGGTCCACCATCGGCGGCATCACCTCCTGCCCCTCATGCTCATCATCCACCACCGTCATGCGCCGGAGGGTCCAATTCCCGCCGGACTGGATGGCCAGGGGAATCTGAATCAGGCGCGCGTCGGTGTTGGCGATCCCGATTCGAAGCCGCCCGTCGGTTTGGCTCACCGCAAGCACCGCCACGTCAGGGCGCTCGCTGCGGGCTTCGACGCGCTGTCCGTCCAGGAAGGGCCAGAACGCCTCAAAGGCCTGCGCCCGCAGGTTGGGCAGGCCATGGTCGCCAAAGAGCCCGAAGCTCCGCGACATATCCGCGCAGTAGTATTGCGCCAGATCCACCGGCAGGTCCTGCAACTGGGCGAAGGTCCCGAAGATGATGGCGGTCCCGTGGCCGCTGCGCTGGAGCCGGCCCAGTTTCCGCATCAGATCGTACCGCTTGAGATCCCGGGATTTGAAGAGAGATACCGGCCCGGAGTCGGTTTCCAGGAACGCGCGATAGGCCCACTCCCCCAGGTGGCTCTGGGCGTGGCTCAGCCCGATGCGGTCGAGGTAGGCCCGCGTCTGGAGGGCGGAGGCCGGAATCTGCTCCAGGGTGTCGATGTACCGGTGCCACGACACGAAGTCGATCGGCACGCCCTGCCGGACGCAGTTCTCAAGCCCCTCCCGCCAGGATTTGGTCTTTTCCGCATCGCTGTCGAGGATTCCGCTGCTCAATCCCGCCAGCCCCACCTGCAGGGAGGAGTCGTGCCCCTTGAGCGCCCGCGCCACGGCGTGGTGCAGCTCAAAAAACTGCTCGACCGTGCCCGTCCAGTTCTTGGGCCCGTTCGGCTCGTTCCAGAATTCCCAGTGGCGGATGCCCCAGTCAAATCCCCCCGCCCACCCTTCGTTGTAATGTCGCACGATGTTGAGACAGACCCGCGCGATCAACGGCGGCGTCCAGCGTTCGGGACGGTTCCACATCATCCTCGGCTGGTGCTCGATGCTCTCTCCCAGCCGGAAGTAAATCTCCGCCCCCGTGTCGCGCACCGCCCGCAGCACATCGTCCGTCAGTTCGAACCGATAGCTGGCGGGATCGTCCGGATCGGCCTGGGGATTGGGGAACAGGTGATGCAGGTCGCACGTGTCGTAGGCGTCGAACGCCATGTCATGAGTTCGCACGCTGGGAATTCGCCAGCGTCGAAACCAGGGGCGAAAATCAAAGTACCAGTTGTAGTCGACCGGCCCGCGGTTGACTCCATGCACCGCCTTGACCGATCCCCGCTGCTGCGCCGGATCAATGACAATCATGATGGCCCGCCAACATATCATCCCGCCCGTTGCTTCAACATGGCTGAATCTGCTGGCCGCCTTTCTGTTTCTGCTGATCCGCCGGCCGCGACGGGGGCGAAGATCGGCCGTCTGCCATTCCTCCCCAACCTGCTACCATACGCCCCATGCCAGAATCCATTTCCCGCTTTGATCTGCCCCCCGGCCCGGACAATCCCCGCAACAGCGAGGGGGATTTCATCCAACTGGCCGACGGGCGCATTCTCTTCATCTATACCCACTTCACCGGCCAGAGCGGCCGGGATGACGGGGCGGCCTGTCTGATGAGCCGCCAATCCGCCGACGGCGGGCGGACCTGGAGCGAACAGGACCAACTGGTCGTTCCCTGCGAAGGGCGGCTTAATGTGATGTCCGTCTCCCTGCTGCGCCTCTCGAACGGATCCATCGCCCTTTTTTATTGCCGGAAAAATTCGCTCACTGACCTGATCCCCTTCATGCGCCTTTCCCGCGATGAGGGGCGAAGCTGGTCCGAGGCGATTCCCTGCATCACCGATCAGGGCGGCTATTACGTCCTGAACAACGACCGGGTCATCCAGCTTGCTTCCGGACGGCTGCTGATGCCCGTTGCCCGCCACGGCGGCCCGGAGACCGATCCCCACACCTTCCACACCCGCGGGCAGGTGATGTGTTACCGCTCCGATGACCTGGGCCGCTCCTGGAAGCGCAGCGACACGGTCCTTGAGCTCCACCAGGACCCGCTCAACACCCAAGGCCTGCGCGAGCCGGCCGTGATCGAACTGCCCGAGGGGCGCATCCTCATGCTCTGCCGCACCGGGATGGGGAGCCAGTTCATTTCCCACTCCACCGACGGCGGGCGGACCTGGTCCTCCGCCGCGCCCGCCCCGATCCCATCGCCCGATTCCCCGGCCTCCATCCGTCGCATCCCCGCCACCGACGATCTGCTGCTGATCTGGAACAACAACGGTGCCGACAACCGCCGCACCCCCTTCACCTGCGCCCTCTCGGAGGATGAAGGCAGGACCTGGCAAAACCTCAAAAATCTGGAGGACGACCCCGACGGCTGGTACTGCTATACCGCCATCGAGTTCGTCGGCGATCATCTGCTCCTGGGCTACTGCGCCGGCAACCGCGCCAAAGGCAGCGGCCTGGCCCGGACTCGGATCACCCGGCTGCCGATCCGATGGCTTTATGCCTGATTTAGCGCGCGACCTTTGGCCCGCTTCTTGCCTGCTTCGGTCCGGGTCACTTTGGGAAGTGGTGCGCCCGGCGGGATGAGGCACGAAACGGCCTCTGGTCGTCACCCTTGCAGCGGCGGGCTTATCCACAAGCCGGGGGGTTTCCGCCTGGTCCATTTCACTGTTTCCGGTTTGACGCCTTGCGCCCACAGGGATATTGTCAAAGTGGCGCTGGAGCCGGACGGAATGCCGTCCGGCGGCCTGTGATGTTGGCGGCCTTGCAAAGGTAAATACATGAAGACCAAGTTCAGTCAGTGGCTCGTGGCGGGGATCGTGGCAACCACC